>CBDUUJ010000291.1:0-4307 GCA_965370205.1 uncultured bacterium | reverse complement strand
CTGTGAAACGGCAAACATTCCATTCTGAGAAATAGAGTCTCCGTAGCACAGCACGGCAGTGCGTTGTATCTCATATCCCAAAATACAGGATACGCACGGCAGTGCGTTGTATCTCCTGTCTCTATATTAAAGATACGCACTGCCGTGCTGTTCTACGGTGTTTATTATTCTCATCAGCGTGCCTTCCGGTGATAAAGGTATTTCTGCAGGAAACTCTATAGGAACAGAATATGGATGACGGCGAAAAAAAGTGTTAACTGGTACCAAAGAAAAAAATACCGATTGGGTGCTTGCGTGATTCGGGAAAATAGTGGTAAACTTACACAAGTCGCCACACGACTGGAGTTTTATCATACCAACTATCATTTGAACTTCATGCGTGAGACGGCTGTCTGAAAGAGTGTAGAGATCGTACTCCCGGAATAACAAAGGGAGGACGAATACAAAAAAATGGACGTGATCGACAGCTTGACATCCCATCGACAAGGCTCTTATAATCCATACCGGTCATTCTCTCATATTGCAGCCTGTCGGGAAGTCATAAAGCTCCGAAACACGAATGTTTCAAGGTAGGTATCCAGGCCGGTTTTCATTCCCATTATCCTCGTTTTATCCGCCTGTCATCCTCAACGAAGCTTGGAGTCCCGAGCAATCAGAGGTGTTTAGTAAAAACCATATGATATTGTTTATTATATCCTGTTTCCGTATGTATTGGGGAAAGGATACGAATTTATAACTTTCATATCCTGGAACCCCAGAAGGGATTCAGGAGGCTGTAAGGGAACAGTAGCCTATTAACAAATTCCTGTGCTGAAAGGAGGTGCTCTTAGTGAAGCACACACACAGAAATGAGAATGGTTTTACCCTCATTGAGCTTTTAGTGGTAATCGTCATCATCGGCATCCTGGCCGCGATCGCGCTGCCTAACTTTATCAAGGCGCGCAACAAGGCCCGTGAGGCCGAAGTGAAGTCGAACGTCCACGCCATCCAGATCGCCCTCGAGCGATATGCTGTCGATACCGGTGGTATCTATCCTCCGTTCCTCGTCGGTGCGGAGAAAGACAGCAACATCATCAAATGCTCGATCGACCTTCAGGGTAATGGTGTGAGCCAGTTCCCGGTACACGGACAGACTCCGTTTGCCAAAACCGCAGATCCTGCGATGGCAGTCGGACCCGAGATGCTCAGATTAACCATGGATCCACTGATCCAGTTCGGTTATCTTTCTGAGTATCCGGTCAACCCGTTCGCACGGCGCGACACCGGTATGTGGAACTCGTCAAGCATCAACAACACCGGCATGACCGGTGTGTACCCCTATGGTGGCGTACACGGTGACAAGATGTACGATCTCAGTTTCGGCTGGGGTGACACTCCCGAGACCGACTTCGTGCTCTATACCACAGAGTCAATCGAGGAGAACGAAGCCCAGAGCTCCGGAGGTACCGTATTCAGCGATCCTGACATGGACTCGCCCGGTAACTTCTATTATCACCCGATCTTCAACGATATGATCCCGGTATATTTCCATTATGCTGCCAACTGGGGAGCTGTTTATTTCCCCGGACAGTATGACTGGTCCAACTGGGGAATCACATCGGATGAAAGTGCCGGATATCTGCTGTATGGATACGGCGCAGCGGGTGATCGCGACAGCCTGGTTGAAGGTGGTCTCGACTACTTCAACCGCATGCCGGAGCGTGATGATCTTCCGCCGGAGGCCGATAAGCTCGCCAATATCCTTGGTGGAGAAATTCTTGACACCTCGGTTGGCGCCGGTAACGGCCTGCAGCAGCGTGTTGAGACCACCGGATATCCGTCCCAGGAGTTTGACCCCTGGACCGGCGCATATGCCGACGGTATCAACCCGCAGCATCCGGGAATCATCGACCAGTACAGAAAGTCTGGTGCCGATGGTGTCCTGGACTGGGTTATCATCGAGGTCTCCTCGGGTGTTGATGTCAAGTCAGACACCGTTAAGGATCAGCTTCAGTTCGCTACCTGATCGTCGCGAAACTGAGCCTGGAGACTTTGATATCAATCAAGGGTAATGACATAAACGGCTTGGGATGAGATATGGAACATCCCGAAGACCGAAAGGCAGAATTATAAAATAAATATCATCTAATCCTTCTATCATACGCCTTTCGGATACAGGGGATTTCTAAGCCGGGTGTTATAAAGTACCTTGAGAATTTTATTCGAGCGGGGACGGCTGTTGGTCAAGACCGGCCTCCAGCCTTAACAAACCTGGTCTGAAAGGAGGTTTATCCTAGCACGATGAAACGATCGCAGCGAGGATTTACCCTTATAGAATTGCTGGTCGTAATCGTCATCATCGGCATCCTGGCCGCTATGGCGCTGCCTAACTTCATTAAGGCGCGCGAGAAGGCCAAGGAGGCCGAGGTGAAGAGCAACATCCACGCCATCCAGATCGCGCTGGAGCGCTATGCTGTCGATACCGGTGGTTTCTACCCGCTGATGCTTTACGGCGGCGATATCACCGATACTTTCGCCAAGCTTGGCTCCCCGGAAAATCCGGATACCGGATTAAGCTATTACCAGCCTCCGGATGATCCCGGTTATGCAGCGTTCCCCGGTGACATGGATGTTCTCATCCAATTCGGTTACCTGGCGCAGTATCCCAATAACCCGTTCCAGAGAACCCGTGATATTTCTAAGTTTGGAAAGCTGAAGACCAATCCCGCCGAGAACGGCTTTGGTCCAATCGAGTTCCATTTCGATACTCACGGTCTGTCGCGCGTTAACATCTGGGCACAGCCCTTCGACCGTGCACTTTATTATGTGCGCCGACTTGTCGGTGGTCAGCAGGGCAGCCTGATGTGGGATACCAGCGAAGGTCAGAGGCATCCGCCCTGGCCGATTATGGTCGTTCCCGAGCCTGAACCTGAATGCCACGGGTACACAAACCCGCAGTACTCAGCTTATGCTTTCGAGAACACCACCAACTACCGTGACGATTACCAGTTCTGGCTCACTCCCGGTAACTTCTACTACTACGCTTTATTCGAGGGCGTTGGCGGTTACTCCAGCTTCGTCTCCGATTCCGGCGGACCGAATCCGAACGCACCCATTACAGGTGCAATCATCGGATTCCACCTTGCCGGTTACGGTACGATCTTCAACGCTGGTCAGGATGTGTATAACATTTACGGTGATTACACAGAGCGAAGTCTGTTCACCGTCAATTGTGGCGCAACCTATCCACCGCAGTCCATGGCCGACATTTATGTCGGTCCTGATGGACGACGTGACGGCGTAATTATTGTAGTTGACTCGGGTGTTGATGTCGCGGCACCGATGAACCAGCAGCAGGCCGGCGTGGAGTATTAAACTACTTCCCGGTACTGCATTTTTGTAATGATTTCACAGGGGCATGGTTCCGACCGTGCCCCTTTTTTGTGTGCTTTTATCTTTCTGACATGCGGCTTTTTGAGGCTGTTGAAAAATCATAAGAATGCAGGATAGGTTTTCAAATGTGCCTTTGATTGACATCGTTGCAAAGCACGTGGTACGTTTAATATGCTGGAACGTACGGGGGGGATGGATGACGAACATGCTTGATACACCCCGAAAAGAGAAAAAAACTGAAGATCTGGTCGAGCAGCGGCAATTGAAAGCACTGAAAGAACCGATTCGACTCAGGCTTTTTAATGCGCTCGGAACTCCAAGGACGGTCACTGAAGCTGCGAAGATCATGGGTGTGGAACGTAAATCGCTCTATTATCATCTCAAAATCCTGATGAATGCTCGCCTGATCGAGGAGCGCGAGAATCATCGCGTGAGGAATCTGACCGAGACGGTGTACGTAGCGAAGAATATCGCTTTCAATTGCAATGATTTACTGGACCCGTCGAGGTATGAACAGCTTTGCGCTCTCAAGAAGGATTTTATCGGGGACCTGTGCGATGATTGCACTACGGCTCTGAAAAGGGACAGGATAACAAAAATGGGGATGTGCCGTTCCGGTATAAAAATTAAAAATAAAAATCTTGAAGCCACAACAAGGCTTATCGGTGAATTGATGCGTGAATTCAATGACAAGGTACTTGAGCTTGCGGATGAAGATGGCGATATAGAATACATCCTGGCCGTTGTCCATTTTGAGTCCGGAAACGAAAATGATGAGATAATTTAGCGTCTGGCATGACTTTGTATTTCATCCCATCTTGACATAAGCGTTCTCGTGCGGTAAATTTCTTTGTCGCGAATAAATGTCAACTATTAGCGTGCGGGAATAGCTCAGTGGTAGAGCGCGACCTTGCCAAGGTCGATGTCGCGGGTTC
>CBDUUJ010000290.1:0-4308 GCA_965370205.1 uncultured bacterium | reverse complement strand
TATTCCCCGGCAGAAAGCAATCAGTGGATTCTCGACGAGGTGAAGGATTTCCCGAACCTGCATCCGTGCTGGTGTATCATGCCGCACCATACAGGCGAGATGCCCCCGGCAAAAGAACTGATCAAAATGATTCGCGATGAAAATGTCAGAGCGGTGAGAGTTTTCCCGAAATCGCAGAACTGGTCGCTCTCGGAATGGTCGGCGGGGGATTTGCTCAGCGCTCTTGAAGATCGCGCTATCCCTCTTTTCATCGATTACTCGGAGACAAGCCCGGATCAATTATATTCAATCTGCGATAATCACCCAAAACTGCCTGTCATCGCAACCGGAACGCCGTTCAGGTTCAGCCGCCTGATTTACGCGCTTCTTGCGGAGACAAGGAATCTGTATATAGAGACCTCCCAGTTTCAACTTCACAGCGGATTTGAGGATGTCTGTGAAAAATTCGGAGCAGAGCGATTGATTTTCGGCACATCCGTTCCGTATTTCAGTCCCGGACCGTCGGTAATGGCAGTGAAGTATGCGGGGATATCAGACGACGAGAAGGAAAAGATCGCAGGTGGGAATCTAGTAAAATTATTGGGGTTGACGTAGATAAGGTGTCAGTAATATGCATAATAACATGTACAAATAACGACTGCTGTTAAAGAATTACAAGGTATGATGGTTAATCAAATCGTAAAAAAAACGGATTCATCAACTGACCTTGATAAGTATATCCCAAAGGCGGTCGGCCCTGTCGATTCACCTCAAACCGATATTCCACGAATCGCGAAGAATCAAAATTTGACTTCACAAATCGAAGCTGCTTTAAAAACCATACCGACCACTCACACGCTTTACCATGCAGACAGCCGAAAAAAAGATTTCCTTGAAGAGGACAGCATCCACCTTGTAATCACTTCGCCACCTTACTGGACACTGAAGAAATACAATACTTCAGAAGGGCAATTGGGAGACGTGAGCGACTACCAGGAGTTCCTTGCGGAATTGGATAAAATCTGGACGCACTGTTTTCATGCTCTCGTACCGGGAGGCAGGTTGATTTGCGTCGTTGGAGATGTATGCCTGTCCCGCCGTAGTAATTACGGACGTCATACAGTGATCCCTCTGCATGCTTCCATCCAGGAAAATTGCAGAGGAATTGGTTTCGACAACCTTGCTCCTATTATCTGGTCCAAGATTGCCAATGCCTCATACGAAGTTGAAAATGGCTCCTCTTTCCTCGGAAAACCCTACGAACCCAACGCTATCATCAAAAATGATATTGAGTATATCCTGATGCTCAGAAAACCGGGAGGCTACAGGAAACCATCTACGGCATCGAGGGTATTGAGCGTAATATCCACAGAGAACCACAGGAAATGGTTTCAGCAAATCTGGTCGGGGCTTCCGGGAACATCGACAAGGGATCATCCGGCCCCTTTCCCTGAGGAATTGGCCGAACGCCTCATCAGGATGTTCAGTTTCGCCGGTGATACTGTCCTGGACCCATTCATGGGAACAGGCACAACTAACCTTGCCGCCGCCGCATGGGGTCGTAACAGTATCGGAATTGAGATAGACCCTCAATACTATGAGATGGCCTGCACCAGATTAACTGATGAAACCAAGGACCTTTTCAGCACAACAAAACTGGACTTTGTTGACAGGAATCAGACATGAGCGATGATTTATCTCGAAAAGTGAGAGTGGCGATCCGTCATTTCTGGAAAATCAGAAAGAGCCAGTCAAAAAAGCAAAAAACTTCGGGAAAAAAGGACCAGGGAGCCCGGGGAGCTGTTACAGGGGGAGCGCAGCTGGATGGGTTCATTAATCTAGTCAGCAAGTTGCTGATAGATAACGGGATTCCCAAAGAATGCATATTCTGCAAGAAAAGAATCGTCCTCCCCGGTTATTTCAGACCAACAAAGGAATGGGACCTGCTCGTTGTCCATGACAGCAATCTTATTGCTTCAATTGAATTTAAATCTCACATTGGCCCGTCATTTGGAAATAACTATAATAACCGCACTGAAGAGGCATTGGGAAGTGCAACTGATATCTGGACAGCATACCGCGAAGGAGTTTTTAAGGAATCCATACGCCCCTGGCTGGGATTTTTTATTCTTCTGGAGGATCACCCAAAATCAACATGTCCCATATCAGTAAGGGAACCACACTTCAACATCCTCGATGAATTCAGGGATTCCTCATATGCTGAAAGATATGAAATATACTGCCGCAAGCTGATTAGAGAACGTCTTTACGATGCTGCCTGTCTGATCTTATCAGATCAAGACAAAGGACCTAAGGGGAATTACAGAGAACCTTCCCTGGAACTTGGATTCGATACATTTGCTGCGTCTCTTACAGGCAAGGCTATTGCATATATGAAAACACGGACAAAGAGTAAAAAGAAGAGTAAATGATATTAACGAATTCATAAATACACTTTATTAACTATCACTCTCAGGGAGGAGAACCAGATGAAAAAAGCAATCCTGTTATTATGCTGCGCTATGGCATGCAGCCTACTTATGCTGTTTGTTGTACCAGGCGTTTTTTCTCAGTCGGAGGGATCGGAATCAACTTCATTAGCTGAGACAGCCGATGAAGTCGTGTTGGACCGCTCGGATGAGATATACGACCTTTTGCCCGACGAGGAGTACGGTCCGCTTGTCAATATCGCACTCGTGCAGCTTGAGATGCTTCAGCCGCAGGATCCGGAACAGCATATCGCCGACGCTTTCGCCGCGATCGATGTAGCCGGTCAGCAGGGCGCCGACCTGATCGTCCTGCCGGAGGGCGTCAACCTTGGATCGGGCAGCCAGGTTCATTACTGGGATATTGCCGTATCAATTCATTCGGCCTTGCTGCTGAGGGTCGGGGAAAAGGCGGCTGAATACGGCTGCTACATCGTGTTCCCGTTTATCGAACTGGATAATGAAAAAGTATACAACAGCGCCGCGATGTTCGACCGAAACGGCGACTGTATGGGAGTTTACAAAAAAACACACGAGCCGAGATGTGTAATTCTCGACAACAACGTTTCCCTGGGCGATGAGTTCCCGGTGTTTGAAACCGACTTCGGCAGGATAGGAATCGTGATCTGCTACGACACGATCACCCCGGAACCCGCGATGATTTACGGGTTGAAGGGAGTCGATATTCTCGTGTATCCCCACATGATCCAGCCTTTGGAGAATGAATATTTCCATATCACCACAAGAGCGAAGGCATTTGATTCAAGCCTCTATATCGCAGCGGCGGGATGGGCGCGACCGTTCGAGGAGGCTGGCGGACCGCTCGCGGCGACATGCCTGATCGACTGGGAGGGCCAAGTGCTCGCGCAGGGATCGAAACTCTATCCCGGCATTGTTTATTATGAATTCCGACCCCAGCGCCCTCGTATTACCGAGTGGCTTGGAGTTATCGAGAAGGCTGAATGGCGCAAGGTTCTGTGGGGCGAGCGTCGACCACATATCTATGGGCTTCTGACCGAAGACAACGATGAGTGGCGCGCCTGGTGCCCGTCGGAAGAGCGATAGAAAATCGTTACGTCAATTACTTGCTAACCTATAATGAAATTTCCGGTGTCGCCTATAAACGGAGCGTCAGCGGAGTTTATAGGTGTCTCAGCTTATGGTGAAGATTTTATCAATTCTCATTATCTGTAAGTCACCATAATTTCAGGTACCCACAAGCTCGAAGACTCGCTTGTGGGCGACACCGGTTGATCTTTCGTTTGTGGGCGACACCGGCCTATGATTTTTTTCTGAGAGAGTATAAAAAAGAGCTTGACAAGCTAAACAAGATAATTAATGAGCAGAAAAAGCAGATAGAAAGAATGCAAACCTCAATTAAAGTAAATAATCAAAGGGCAGAGCTTCTTTATACTAATTATAAGCTGATACAGGACATAATCACAGAACTAAAAAAGGCCAGAGAGAAAGATTCCTGGCAAGAGATAAAGGAAAAGCTCAAAGGCCACAAACTAATAAAAGACATAAATGAAAAAGAAGGCAAGATTATTCTGACATCAAACAAGAAGCATATATCGCACTGCTTACTGCAATAGAAAAATGGGATAAAAAAAGAACTCTAAAAACGCTTATTCAAGACCATGTAACATACAATTTAATTATTTATTTCATAATGGAAAAAAGAGAAAGAGTGGCCAAGTATATTCCTCTTCCTAATTTAAATGAAGCTGGAATAAAATTTGAAAAACGAAAAAATCTTCCAAAACCATAATACACACTACAGGATTCAAACATGTGAAAGTTCTAACGGTTGTTTCTAATGCACTAACCTCCCAAAATTTTC
>CBDUUJ010000289.1:0-4313 GCA_965370205.1 uncultured bacterium | reverse complement strand
CCAGAAACCATGCGTCTTCCACCCACCCTAAAGGGTGGGGTACCGGAGTTTTTTTCAACAGTCCCGTGCTGTTCTACGGGTTGTGTTTTTTTTGTGAAAGGGGAACAGATTGTTTTTTTTGTGAAAGGGGAACAGATTGTTTTTTTGTGGGAGGGGAACAGATTGTTTTTTTGTGAAAGGGGAACAGATTGTTTTTTTGTGAAAAGGGAACAGATTGTTTTTTTGTGAAAGGGGAACAGATTGTTTTTTTGTGAAAGGGGAACAGATTGTTTTTTTTGTGGGAGGGGAACAGATTGAAGTGTTACTGAAAAAACTAAAATAAACCAATTATTAATTCGCCCAGTTTAAGCGCACCAAGCATCAGCCCCAGGAACATAAGCCCGGACAGCCCCCCAACAATTACCACAACGGGATAACGTATGATTGGATTCAGATTATTCGTCGGGTACATCCGATTCTTCTCCCGGATTCGGTTGCGGCGTTATGTTGATCTCTGACTCAATCAGCTCACGAATTTCGTTCGCATCATTCATGGTGATTTCCCGGAATGTTTTCAGCGAACTTGAAGAGTGCGCGGTCTCAAAATCAGCCAGCGCTTCCTCAAGACGACCCTGCGCCCTGTGAAGCATGCCGAGATTATACCATGCGTCCGAATATCCCGGCTCGTCCTCCACGACCCCGATTAAAATATCCTCGGCCTCGTTCAGCCTGCCCTGCCTTGCAAGAGCCATCCCCAGCATATTCCTGCTCGCAACATCATACGGACGGTCAGCCACAAGCGCCCTGAAAATATTCTCCGCGTAGATCAAATCATCGATCCCGCCTCGATTAACCGCGGACACTCCATCAAGAAAAAGCCGCTCCGCCTCCTTTTCACGCCATTCCCAGCCCCCCTCGCCCATAACGATTATCTCAAGGCGCGTGACGGCACCGGCGTACCGTTTCCTGCCGTCATCCAGCGCAGCCGCCTTCCGGTAGGCCTCAAGAGCGCGATGAAACTCGCCACGACTTTCCTCCACCACGCCGAGATCATACCAGGCCAGGTCGAATTCCGGATTGAATTCGGTCGCCTGCCGGAAACTTGATTCCGCCTCTTCGATAAGTCCCCTTCGAGCGTGGGAGAGTCCGATGATGTGATGGGCAAGAGGATTTTCAGGTTCCGTTTGAAGCACATCGGAAGCGAGTGCGACCGCCCGGTTGTAGTCGCCGGATACGTACAGGGAATATGCTTCCTCCAATTGAGCTTTATGATTTCCACCGAGATCGTTCAGAAGATTAATTGCGGTGCCGGCTGAACTCGTGGATCGGGTGAGTCCAAGCGCAAAGACGAGAATGAGGATCAGGATAATCGGGATCATGCGAATGGTGATCCGCATATCCTCCGATGGTGTCAGCCCCCAGTCGGATGGATTGTAACCATAAAAAGATGAAATGGGTCTGCGTTTTTTCTTTTGCTCGGTCACTTTGATTTCTTACTTGAGCAGGAGCGAGAGAAGTCCTCCACTCAGATTTTTTATCTGGCCTGCGAGAAGCAGCTGGCACTCGAGTTTGTTCATCGCCTGGGTCTGGTTCAGGACTTCCTCCGCCATGTTAGCGTCTCGGATTGTGCTGAGAGAGCTGAGCGTATTGATCCGGGTTTGCGAAAGAGAATTTAACGTCGATTCAAGCCGGTTCTGCGATGCGCCTAATTCCGTCCGCACCTCCAGGACCGATCCCAGAGCTTCAGACGACATGGATATCGCTGACTCGGCGCCCTCCTGGGTTGTGACATCGATCACCCCAAGTCCCAGCGACTCAGCGGATATGCCAGGATAGTTGACTGTCATCTGGCTCGATGCATCGGAACCGATCAAATATGTATCCGTGCTCCCGCTGAATATCGGTTTCGAGTTAAATTCCGCCGACTGGATTGTGTAATCGATATTCTCGGTAAGCTGATCGATCTCGGCCTGTATCGCCTGGCGGTCGGAATCATTGAGAGTGCCGTTCGCGGCCTGTACGCAGAGTTCGTTAATCCGCTGGATGTCATTCGTGACACTTCCCATATAACCCTCGGCGGTCTGGATCTTGCTGATACCCATCTGGGCGTTTCGTTCGGCCATAGCAAGAGCGCGAACCTGGGATTCCATGCGGGTTGCGATCGCCAGTCCGGCGGCGTCATCGGACGCGCTGTTGATACGCCGCCCGGTCGAAAGGCGTTCGAATGCCGTCTGTAATTCAGCATTTGTCTTCATCAGGTCGGCCATGAGAAGATTGCTGAGCAGTCCGGATAGACTATTGATGTTCATATGTATGTATTCTCCATGAAAATCGCATGTTTGGGACAATGAGTATACCTATATTAGTATCACATAAAATGCGGGTAATGTATATAAATTGACTTGCCCGTTTGGTTCCTGACGTATAAGATATCAGTGATGACTCACCCTCCCGAAAATCCTGATGGCAGCAACAGGGGAATCGCCGGTCTGACACGCAACGAACGGATCGCTCTCATTTTTTTCTTTATCCTGACGCTGGGGTATGCGGGATGGCAGCTCATCAGCCGTAAACCCGTGGAGGTTGAGCTTGGAGAGGATATAACCGGCGGCATGGTTGTTCAGGTCGAGGGCGCGGTGGTATCTCCGGGGCTTGTTTTCCTTCCCGAGGGGGCGCGTGTTTCGGATGCGATCGATGCGGCGGGCGGATTTACATCCGATGCCGACAGGGAAAGCGTAAATCTTGCCGAGAAACTTGAGGACGGTCAGCGTGTCGATGTCCCGTACCTGAATCGTCAGTCGGACTCCGGATCATCGAACAGCGGCGGAAATTCCGGAAGCACTTTCAGGAGAATGAACTATCCGGTTCAAGGGGGAAACGGGTCGGGAGAAAACGATAGCCCGAATACGGCAGGCCTTGTAAATATCAATGAGGCCAACCAGTACGAGCTCCAGACGCTTCCCGGAATAGGCGAGGCGCTCGCGTTGAGAATAATTGAATATCGTGTCGTTCATGGAGCATTTGAAAAGGTTGAGGACATCATGCAGGTCGAGGGTATCGGGGATGGCAAATTCGAGGATATCCATGAGCTGATTACGGTCGAAGATTAATTCGCCCGGTCTTTTCTGACAAAATTCCTCCAAGTTGATATAATCCCGCTGATATGACTTCCGGTAAGAAATGCCCCTATTGCGGGGGTAAAGCGAAAATCGTGGACGCGCGGGTCGTGGGAAAGCCGACTCACTTAACCTATGGTTACGGCGAGAGAACCTTCCAATGCGGCCGGTGCGGTGAAATGTACTCGGTCTGCTATGCGATACCTCCCAAGGGAAGCGCCAAAGACATGCCCGATCCGAATAAGGGAATTCTCCATGAGAGTTTTACAAATGGCGTGTCGGGGTATGCCGATCCTGTGGTTTTGAAAGCATCCGCTCCGGTCCCGGAAACCCGTTCACCGCAGGAACCTGAAATTCAGGTTGAGACGACATCCGAATCAAAGGGGGATTCCATCGAATGAGAGAATGGCTGATCCTCCAACTGACCAGATTTCTCCAATTCATCTTTCGAGCCGGTAAGCAACCGGAAGAAGAAGAGGGTAAAGCAGAGGAAGAGAAAAAGATTGCATTATGCCCGATCTGCGGCGAGGAATGGGAGGAGGACGCGATTTTCTGCTGTTACTGCGGATACGAGCAGAGCGATGAAGATGCGCCTCTTCATCCACCGCCTGAACGGACAGGGTCGCTGACAGACCCGGATAAAATTTTAGTTGAAAGTGATTTCAATCGGATATCGGAGAAGCTGAAAGCGGTCGCGGATGAAAAGGGTTTCGACATTGCAGTCCTTGTTCTCCCGAAGGGTCTTCGCGGAAATCTCGATTCCACAGATGAAGAATCTGAAAATAAATTGCCATACACACCGGATGGAATCGCGTATGCCCTTTACAACGACTGGGAAATCGGAAAGGAGTCGGGTTTAAAAGGTGTGCTTCTTGCGATCGATCCGCATGGACGAGATCGTGTACTGGTGCGGGGGAGAAAGGGTCCGGCAATAAACGGATCGGTTTTCAGGGAATGGTACGGGAATTACAAATTACCTGAAAATGAAACCGATCCGGCGGGGTTGCTAATAAAAGAACTGGATTACATCGCTGGTGTTTTATCGAGAGTGTAGGACATAACTGGAATAGAAACATAAGAGTCACCGTAAATTGAGACACCCACAAGCTCGAAGACTCGCTTGTGGGCGACACCGGGGGTTTATTTAACTTCTTGAACTCCCAAATTTAACACAAGAAAAAAGGATTTTTAAAAATGGTTAATCCGTAGAACAGCACG
>CBDUUJ010000288.1:0-4336 GCA_965370205.1 uncultured bacterium | reverse complement strand
CGCCTACAAGCAAAATCCAGTGTCGCCTACAAGCAAAATCCAGTGTCGCCTACAAGCAAAATCCAGTGTCGCCTACAAACAAAATCCAGTGTCGCCTACAAGCGAGTCTTCGAGCTTGTAGGTGCCTGACCTTATGGTGAATTTCCCTATCAACCCTCTTTCAAACACCCACAAACTCCGCTGACGCTCCGTTTGTGGGCGGCACCCGCCGGTATTTGCAAAAAAAAACCCGATTCTTAAACCGGGGTTAGTTTGTTATTACTATTTAATTTCAGATCAAATCACCAGAATAATTCAAGCGCGTTCAGAAGGCCTTTTGAGCCGACGTTGCCTTCATCGGCGATCTGGTCGGCGATCGATTGCGCGGTCTCCTTGCTGTACCCGTCCTGACCAAGCATGAACTCAGCGAAACTTTTCATCGCGATCAGGTCGACCTCGGTGATGCTGTCATGAATCTGGCTCGAATCGTAATATCCCGGCTCCTCAATAACCTGGTTGAGATAACCCAGCGCGGTTTCAGGTTCGCCGTCACCGATCGCGATCCCCGCGAGTCCGACCAGCGCATCGTAGTTATTGTAGCCGCCGAAAAGACTCTGCTCGTAATGGACCTTCCCCTCCTGATGATTTCCCTTGCCACGCGAGAAACACCATCCGAGTCCGTTCTCGGCTGACAGGACGCCCTGTGTAAGCGTGGTGTTCTGCCCTTCCTCGCCTTCGATATATCTCATGTAAGGCAGCCAGACCTGACCCGCCCTGCCCTGCTCGGCCTGACGGCTGAACAGTGAGATCGCATCGTCATAATCGGACTGCTGGTACGATTCCCAGGCTTCCATGTTCTGTGCATTCAGAAGCGTGAATGTTCCGAGATTTCTGGAGCCTTTTGAGACAATCACGTCCGAATCAAGCCGATAATGGAATCCGGCGTCGGGATTCGAGAACGAGATCCGCATCGTGTAGGTTCCGGTAGGGGCGCGAACGATGAAATTTCCGTACTGGTCGGGTCTGTGAATGGCCGGATTCCCCGAGAGGTTGACCATCACAGCCTCGCCGCCGAGCGGGTTCCCGAAACCGTCAACCACGCGACCCATCAGGGTTCCGCTCGATCCACCTCCGCAGGCGGTCAGCCCGATTAATATTGTCAGCAGTCCTGCTATGAATATATTTCGCATTTTTTTCTGTCCTTTCACTTCAAATGCATTATCTCAAATCCGGGCATTCCCGGAGTTTTAATGCGACAGCACGTAGAGAATGGTAACCGGCGCGGCGGGCGCTCCGCCCGACATCCCCGACACGGTCACGGAGATATTTCCGGGAGCTCCGGGGGTAAATCGTCCGATGTAGAATCCCGGACGGGTTTCAACTTCGGCAGTCGGAATGATTCCGCCGCCTGCCGAGTCCTTATGGGACCAGTTGACCGACGGAGCTGAATCCATCGGCGCGAGAGCCTGAATCAGCACAAGAATTTCACCGGGGAATATCGGGCTGACTGTCACAGCCACGAGGAAGAAATTATTGCCCGATGAACCTGACATATTGAGCGCACCGTACGCGTTCAGGATTCCATGTCCGTAGAAATCATTCACACCGTTAGCGTTATCATCCGGACCCGCCATTGGAATAGCTGTCAGCTCTATCCTCGAGCGCACATCGTCCGGGCTGAGTCCCGGGAAATGGCTGAGAATCAATGCAGCAACACCGGCCACCATCGGGGTTGCGAAACTGGTACCGCTCGCGAGACCGTATGGCGGACCCTCACCTGTATAGAGATAAACTTCCTCTTCCGGCACTGTGGTGACAATTTCAACACCCGGCGCCATAACGCTGAGAATATCCTCGCCGTAATTGGAGAATTCAGCTTTCAGCCCGTTATTCGCTACAGCGCCGACACCGATCACTTCCGGCAGCGCCGCGGGATAGTACAGGCTGTGACGGTCGGTTTCCGGATCGCCGGTCGCCTTGTAGTATTTTCCGGGGTTCGCGTTACCCCCCGCGGCCACGATAACAATCCCCGCGTTGTATGCCTCGGTAACCGCGTTCTCCTCAACCGAGATCGTGCCGACTCCGCCGATTGAGAGATTGATTATGTGGCAACCCTGCTCACGCGCAGTATCGATGCCCTCGACCTCGTCGAAAAGGTCGCAGTCCAGCATCGGTCCGCCGCACGCGCGGATTGGAAGCATCCGGACATTCCAGCACACACCGGCGACCCCCTCCCCGTTGTTGCCGACCCCGCCGATGATTCCGGACACCGCGGTTCCGTGACCGCTGTCGTCCTGAACCTCATCGGGCACCCAGTCCTCCCGGACGTTAATTCCCGGAAGCACAAGATTGGGAATGAGATCGAGATGCGTGTAGTCGACACCGGTATCAACCACGCCGACCAGCACGTCCGCCGATCCGGTTTCGATATCCCACGCCGCAGGTATCTGAGAAACCAGCAGTTCCTCTTCCTGAAGCGTGTAATATGGATCGTTCGGGCTTACCGCAAGGCTTCGTTTGTAATTCGGGTACACTTCGCGGACATTGGAAAAATTCCTCAGCCGCGTGATAACCTCGAACGGCATGCTCCCGTCGATGATATTAAATCGCGCCACCGGTCTGTAGGTCATCGACCTGTCGAACGCTATACCGGGCAGGATATTCGCAACCTGCGCGGCTCTCGCCTCGGCGTATGAGTTGAACTCGATGATAACCTCATCGAAAATCATCCCGTCAAGGGAGTACTGAATCGGAAGATCGGCGTCTATGGAAATATTCGGCTCACCGGTTTCCAGCGCCGCAGCCCCGGTTCCCAGCATAGTCATGCCAAGGAAACAGGTAATAATCGCGATAAGGAAAAGATTGGAACGTAATCTCATCTATTCCACCTCAAAGGTGATAATTTCGTCTTTCTCTATAATAAGGAGATTAGAAACTCCAGTGACAAGCGTACTATACAGCAGGGCATATCCGCAAGTGCCAAAGCCCCTGTAATTTAATGTTCGATCTTGTGACTTAAAGTTGAACCATGAGGTTCAGGAATGAGAAGATAAATAGCGATTTCCATTTTTCAGCAATCTCCTCTAAAAAAACATACACCCGGTGGCGCCTCCAAGCGAGTCTTCGAGCTTGGAGATGTCACCGTATGTACTCGCTTGGAGGCGCCACCATATGTACTCGCTTGGAGATGTCACCGATCACTGATCTTTAAGAATCCGCGCTAATTATCTCAAAGAATAACAGTCATCATGGTACAATCCCATCGTGGTTTCTGAGGATAAAGAACATCGAATCCCCCTCGCGGTCATTTCCGACAGCAAACCCGGACATGAGAACCAGAGCATGGGAATCGCCGAGCGCATTGTCGGGAGCGATATCATTCTCCTGCGGCACAATCTCCGCGAAGGTTTCCGGGAGGCATGGTTACGGCTTCTGGTGCGATTTTCGGGAGGGGTCAAATCGAATCCACGCAAATATCTTCAACATGCATTCGATGACAGCGAAATCAACCGGCTTGTCAATCACTCACCAAAAGCTGTCATCGCCACCGGTACACTTTCAGCAGCGTCCTGCTTCCTCGCGGGATTACTGACCGGAGCGAAAACATGCATCTGCATGAGACCCAGCATGCTGCCTCTCTCGATGTTCGATCTCGCGGTGGTCCCGGCTCACGACAATCCGCCCGATAGTTCGAATATCATCCGCACTCTCGCGGCTCCAAACCGTGTTTCACCCGCGCTTCTTGCATCGGAGGCCGACAGATGGTGGGATGAGTTTCCGTCGGGTGACAGGGTGATATCATGGATAATCGGAGGGCCGTCGGCGAGCGCGGCGTTCGATGAAAATCACGTACTCGGAGGGCTTCTCGAAACGCTGGTCTGGGCAAGGAATAACAACTGGCAGGTATGGCTCTCGACCGCGCGTCGCACGCCTGTTTCATTCGAGGACGCAATCGCGAAAATCAGGGGGGGGTATCCCGCGCTGACCTGGTCGCTTCTGTGGCACAGCGATCGCAGGAATCCGCTGTACGCGATGTTCGAGAGGTCGAGGTTGGCGATTGTGACATCCGACTCGGTCAGCATGATCGCGGAGGCCGCAAGCGCGGGAACGGGTCCGCTTGTTTACCTGTCGAGTGGAAAGAAGATCGACAGCGGGTATCGATCAAAACAGGACCGCATGGTGGATGGGCTGATTGAAGCGGGCTATGGGAATAAGGCATCGACATCAAATGAACTCACTGGATTTCTCGACGAAATTATTAAAAATGATCGGAAATTTACAATTCTTAATGACACAGAAAAAGCTGCGGAAAAGTTAATGGAGATAATCGGTGCATAAATACCCACAAATCACAGGA
>CBDUUJ010000287.1:0-4348 GCA_965370205.1 uncultured bacterium | reverse complement strand
ATTTTTTCTCAAATGAAAAAGGCCGGCTGGAAAGCCGGCGCACCAGAATGGACTTCCAGTTAATTCCAGTTTTTCTATTGATCCTCGAGTTGTATCGCACGGGTCACCAGATCGACAAACTCGGTTTCTTTTTCGTCTTCAGCGATATCCCGAACAACCGCGAGCACATCTGCGTAAGTGCTTTCATCCGCCCAGTAGCTATCCTTGAGAATTTCCGCGAACTCCGCGACCCCCGCAGTGAATCTGAATCTGTCGCTTGCGCGGTCGAAGTCCCGGGTCATGTCCCTGACTCTGACTTTTATCTCATCCGTCTCGATCTCTTCCGTCTCGAAGCCCATGTACCGAATTTTCACAGTTGCAATCTCCGCACGCATATCATGCTGCGCGTCATCCCTGATACGTATCTCATATAATGCAGTAACACTCTGACCCGCGCCGACCTCGCCCGCATCGACAGTGTCATCCTCGAAATCCTCTCTGTTCAAACGCCTGTTCTCATAGCCGAGCAATCTGTATCTATCGACCGTGTTCTCAATAAAAATGACCTGAATTTTGGCATCGGACGCGAGCGGCAGCAGCATCTGAACCGCCCCGTCGCCGAACACCCTCTCTGCTTCGGTATCGGTATCGATATAGTAATACATTCCGTCGCCGTGATTCGCGAGTTTTTCCATCATCACATCGTTGTAATTACCCATGCCGAACCCGATTGTGGTGAGAGTGATACCATCGACAGCATCGGCTTTTACCTGCGCGAGGATATCGTCCGCGGCGGTGTACCCGACATTCGCGACACCGTCGGAGCAGAGGATTATCCTGTTAATTTTATCTCTTTCGAAACCGCGCCTGGCCATGTCGTAGGCGAGCGATAATCCCTCAGCCGCGTTGGTCGATCCGCCCGGGGTGAGTCTGGAAATCGCGTTCAGGATCGCGTCATGATTCGACGTAAGCTCCGAGACCACTTCTCCATTCGATCCGTAAATAACCAGCCCGATCCTGTCGCCGCGTTTCAGATTCTCCGCAAGCATCCTGAGACTCCGCTTCACCTGCTCAAGCCGGTCCTCGCGATTCATCGAGCCGGAGACATCAACGACGAAAATCATGTTTGCAGCCGGACGATCTTCGATAGAAACATCCTTCGCTTTGATTCCAATTCTTAAAAGATGATAATTCGGCTGACCGAATTGGGATTCCGCGCCCTCTATCGAGATGGAAAATACATCCCTGCCCTCTGGCTCGGTGTAGTCCTGATCGAAATAGTTTATGAATTCTTCAGTCCTGATTGAATCCCTGTCGGGAATATTGCCGTCCATGATCCATCGTCTGACAATGGTGTAGGACGCCGTATCGACATCCATCCCGAAAGTGCTTGCGTTTTCATCCTCGGTTGAGATGAACGGATTGACCCCGTAGTTCTCGAAAAAGGTGAGATCGTAGGGTTCATCATTGGGCATGGCGGAACCGCCAGCGGGTAAATACCCACTTGAATCCATTCCATTCGCAATTCCGGCGCCCACAGATCCCATTCCGGGCGCTGAACGCTCAGCTTCAGCAAACTGCTGATATTGGATATCCGATTTTAATTCTTCGCTTGGACTATCCTGCGATGCGTCTTCTGGTTTGGTCGCTGACCCGCTGCCGGCCCAGCAACTGGTGAACAATCCTGCAATACAGACGAGTACACATAAAATCCCTGTCGTTGCTCTCATGATTCGTCTCCTGAAGTCAGTATGTTTTTTTGAGAAAAAATGCCACCTGTTAAATATTCGCAAATATTGAGAGAATCACAAATCGAAAAATGTTCAATTTGGAAAGTCACCTCCAGGCTCGAAGACTCGCATGGAGGCGCCACCGACTGGAAATTTGATTCGTGATAACTTGATTCGTGATAACTTGAAAAAAGATGATGACGGGGACGTCATCACGCCGGGCGACCGGAGATCGCCCCTCCAATCCATCACTGATTATTAAAGATTATTCTCGAGAAGCCTGCGCATGTATCTGAGGAGGTGTTTTTTTAATTCCGGTCGACGCATGGCCCAGTCGATGTTTGCGGTAATGTATCCCTCGACCATCCCGACATCCCAGCGCTGACCATGATAAATAACCGCGTGCATTTCCTCTTCCTGTAAAAGAAGCCTGAGACCGTCGGTGAGCTGTATCTCGCCCCTGTGATCGGGCTCGGTTTTTCCCAGGCATTTGAAAATCCCGGGTGTCAGAAGATAGCGACCGATAATCGCGAGGTTGCTCGGAGCTTCATCAATTGCCGGTTTCTCGACGAGATCCTTAATCTTGATCACACCATTTCCCGTTTCTTTACCGGCAACAATCCCATACTTGCTGACTTCGCTTTCGGCGACCGGCTGAACCGCAAGGATGCTCGTCCCATATTCATTGTACGCGGAAATCATCGCCCTTGTCGCCGACATCCCCGGCTCGGAGATATCATCGCCAAGAAGCACCACGCACGGGTCATCGCCGACATGGTCCTTCGCCATTAAAACGGCATGACCAAGTCCCAGCGCTTCTCCCTGACGAATATAATGAATTCGTGCAAGCCGGGTTATATTCTCAATCAGCTCAAGCTCACGCGCCTTGCCCTTCTGACGCAGAAAATGCTCAAGCTCCAGAGTTCTGTCGAAATGATCCTCGACCGCGCGTTTCCCGCGTCCGGTGATGATCAGAATATCCTCAAGCTCCGCCTCCACCGCTTCCTCGACAACATACTGGATCGTGGGTTTGTCCACGATGGGAAGCATTTCCTTGGGCTGCGCCTTTGTCGCGGGAAGGAACCGGGTTCCCAGCCCCGCCGCGGGTATTACTGCCTTTTTTACCGTCTTTGTCATAACTGAATACTAACCTTCCTAAGTTCTTAATACTCAATTGATAATTGTATCTTAAATTGTCTGCTTTTAACAATAATCAATGTACTGCTCTTTGTGGTCACTGTAATGCCTCATCCTCTTTCGCGACCCAGCATTCATGGATAAACGTCAGGATATCCTCCCACGCGAGCATGGCGGTCTCACCACGGCTCTCCAGATCTCCCTCATTCCACCAGATAAAGCCATGCCCCACATTGGGATAAATATGATACGCGTAATTCATTTTCCCGCAGTTTATAAAGGCATCAACAAGCGCCTCAGCCTGATCCGGCGGAACGATGGTGTCCGTAGCTCCCTGGATTATCAGCAACGGAGGCTCGATATCGCTCGCCACTCTCAACGCGGATCGAATCGCGAATTCCTCCGGATGATCGAGCGGTCCGCCGCCATATATCCGCCTTGACAGATCGTCCTCCTCGTACAGTCCGGCATCGTTGAGGTAGTACCACCATCCGACGATATCCATCACACCGTACGCGCATACCACGACGGGGATATCGGGATCGCGCGATGCCGCAAGCGCGGCTATCAACGCGCCGTGCGAGCTTCCAATAACCGCCATTCTTTTCGTGTTAACAATTTCAGATTTGAACAGCAGATCGATACACGCGAGAACATCGTCAACTTCCCCGCATGCGACCTCTATCTCGCCATCGCTGCCGTCCTCGCCACGATATGACGGCATCACGACAAGGTATCCGTCATCCGCAAGCTCAACCGCCTTCATTCTCATTCGCGATGGAACTCCGTTTATTCCGCCATGACAGAGAACCAGCGTCGGGTATCCTTCGTTGGAATAGAAATCCGGGAAGACGATCTCGCATCGAACCGCAAGTTCGCCGGACTGGTATTCATACCGACCCACAGCGCGGGATATTTCGCTGTCGTCGGGAAATTCCACGTCCCCGATAAAAGTGAATCCCGTGAGGCGGTCATGGTCATCGGAAGCTGCAGATACAGGGGAATAAATCAGCAAGAAAAAGCCACCGATGCAGAATAAAACGAATATCATACTTCTAAAAGGCATTATGAAACCTGCGATGTTATCGAATCCTGTGTGTTTTCATCATTTCGAAGTTCGCCGAACTCCTCAAGGAAAACTTCCTCAAGCGACATCCGCTCCTGAGTAACCTCGAAAATTTCGACTCCCGCCGATGTCAGCGCGCTTATCAGTTTCGGGATATCTCCCTCTTCCTTAAGAGTCACAGTCAACATTCCGTTGGAGTAATCGAATCCGCCCACGCTTACCGGTTTCAGTATCGGCTGGAGTTTCCCTGATACAGCTTCAGGGAATTCATCCTTCGAAAGTTCCTTCCATGGTCTCAACCTGATAAAAATCCTGCTGGTGTGCAGGGTCATCTCGTCAAGCGACGCGACCTTCCTCATTCGTCCCCTGTCGATAATGGCGACTCGGTCGGCGACATCCTCGACATCCCCCAGCACATGGCTGGAGAACAGCACCG
>CBDUUJ010000286.1:0-4359 GCA_965370205.1 uncultured bacterium | reverse complement strand
TATTCGCAAGCGAATATCAGCCATCGACTATGTTTATCGAGTCGACGGTTCTGAGTTCGATGTATGAATTTTCAGTGGATGAAATGGTTCCGGTCGGCGGCGGCGATAATTACTCGACATATCATGTTGAGATTCCAGCCGACAATGTGCTGAGCGAAGACGACAATGAATATTGGGTGATCGCGCGGTATGACGCTTTCGATTATTCAAACGCGTATGATATTTTGAATGATGCGTGGGACGATCCGCTGATGGCGTGTTTCAGGTTCGATCTTCCGATCGGCGAAAATCCCCGGACGAATATTTATGTCGACGGCGACAACGATTCGGGTGTCGAGGACGGCACGGAGGATCATCCGTTCGACACGATCATGGAGGCTATCGACGCCGCGCCTGTGTATTCGCTTGTTCATGTCGACGCGAAGGAATCCGGCGAGGGATATTATGAGGAAGCGGTCACACTGAAAACCGACTGCTGGGTTCACGGCGACAACTGGAACGGCGGCGAGAGCAAACCGAGAATTCATGTCAACAGTCCGGGCGGATGGCATGCCTATGTTCATCATGTGGATGGAATCGATGTTTCACTGATCGAGTTCGATAATTTCGAGCTGACAACAAACCATTTCGAAATCGAATGGTGGGGCGGATCGGGAAATAACAGGTTCTATCTGTTACGTCTGCTGAACTGCAGCGATATCACCATCCGGAACTGCCGTTTCTCGACCGGCATCAGCACAACCGGAGTTGCCGCACTTTTTGCCACCGTGGGATCGAACCTGTTAATCGAACACAATGAATTTGTCGACGTGTATAACACCCGGACATACAACTGGAGCTGCCATACCAGTGGCATATTTTTATACGAGATAACCGACTGTGTTATCAGGCAGAATGAAATGCACCACTTCAACTATCAGAACCTTCACAATAGCGGAGACGCATTTGCCACATACACTTATGGAATCAGGTGCTACCTCTGCGACAGTGGTCTTGAGATTTATAATAATCTTTTTTACGACTTTTATGACTTCTCCCAGGCTGATGCGTCGCACCCGCACTCGAATTACTGGCGTGAGAATGTAATCGATGCAATCTCCATTACCGGCTGCCCTGGCGCTATCATTGCAAATAATACCATCGATGATATGAATCCGGTGGCCCGGAGTGGTGATCAGGCCGGTAAATTCAAGGGCATCTATTGTGGTAATGACAGCCTGCCTGCGGATTCGGTTGTCGTGAAGAACAACATCGTCACTAACATCGTATGCACGGAATTAACTTCGCAGCCCAGGTTCTATGGGTCCGGTTACTACGGAGCGTTTCCATTTCTTGTGGATTATTCCAACGTCTATAACCTCGACCTGACAAACGGCGGCGCGGAATATTATCATCTGGCTGTCAAGGGCCCAAATTCATTTGATAATGCCGATATGCAGGACCCGCAGTATGGGGGACCCGGACCGACGTTCTATCATGTCGGAAATCCGACTCTCGTAAGCGATGACGGCACAGAGATGGGCGCGTTCGGCGGTCCCTATGGTAACTGGACACCTCCAAGCCAGGAGTGATATAATCTCTCCTGAAGGAGGGTTTGCTCGGATTCGGATATTAATCACTATTCAATATGGAGATGAAGTCGTAATGATTGGAAATAGGTTTATTGTTCAAATAAGCGTAATTTTTACGCTTGTTTTTCTTTTGGGTTGCAGTGGTGGCCCCGATCCTGTTTGTGTTGATCCCGGCTTATCCGGTGCGGATCGGGCTGACATATCCAGCCGGTCGCTCTGGGGCTTATGGCACTGCCGGATGGACCCCGGAAGCGGACAGATTGAAGTGGCTCCCATGAGATCTGCAATGTTCACGGCGAATGTGAATAATCTTCTGGAAGCTAATCCGGGGAATCTTCTGATTGAGGATATGGATGCTACGGATTTCTTCACGGAGGGTCGGCTGGACTGCACGATCACACTCAAACATCCGTTTACCGGACTTGATATGTACCACGGTTTCGACGTCTGGGGCGTGTTCATGCACAACGCGAATATTTCGCTGAATTATGACCTGCTTGCATACAGCGCCGATCCGGATGCTGGTGAGAATGTCGCGGTGCTTCATAATCCCGACGGCTGGACTCGCTGGTTCAACTATATCGAGTTCAATGGCAGTAGTGTACCGATACTCGAATACTGGCCCGGTGCTCTTTCCAATCTGCCTGCTCCGACAGCAACTCTGAATCCTTTCAAAATTTTCGCGGATGGCCTTGGTGAGGAAGAAGATTATTACACCTGGATCACTGCGTCCGGGAATGTGGATGATCGTGGAATTTTCAGAGCCGGAGAACTTAATTCGCGCCGCTATGAACTGGAGTTTCCAATTATCGACAGCAGTCCGGTTGCCGAATTTCAGTATGCGGTTATCGCGACATGGGAACCCGGCGATCCTGCGCTTACAGGTCAGCCTGACATTTTTGATCCGGGAGATTTCCCTGTGCACGCAAACTGCGAGGAGGCATTTTTCGTTACTGTCTCAACTATTGGAAGTGATCTCTATTACGCTGCTTCTGATGATCTCGGTGGAACATTTCGCGCCGATATCGAAGTGTTCGACTGGCAGGGCGGATCGGTCGGCGGACTTGGAGTGCTGAACGAGATTGAGCGGATTATAATCGAGGGCGAATTTATTCCTGAAGGCGATGCTTCCCATGAGATCTCCCAGGCTGAGCTGGTCGGTTTGGCATTGCCTGCCACTGAAAATTCATCAGTGTTCCAGGTGGAGATCGTCGACTGTATTCCCCAGGAGAGCGGTGATGCAGGTTTTTGGGTGATAGTCGAAGCTGCCGGAGCTAACGGGGAGTCGTACGATCAGGGATTCCCGACAGAATATCCCGACCCCGCCCGACGTGCAGCATTCCTGCCTGGAAGTGTAACGGTAAACGATGAATCTCCGATCGTGCCGCTGGAGGGATGGCTCTGCTTCGGTCATGACGTTCGTCACACCGGTGTCGCTGATTGTGTTCTCGATCCTTCCATGCTCGAATTTAAATGGACGTACCCGACTGGTGATAAAATTGAATCCTCTCCGGTTATCTCAGGTGGAACGGTATATTTCGGAAGTTATGACGGCAATGTTTACGCGGTTGACCTGCTCTCCGGGATCGAGGACTGGATTCAGCCACTCGACTCGGCTGTCTGCGGAACAGCGGCGATCGGTCAGGATGAAATCTATATCGGCACGCATGGCGGCACCGAGGGATATTTCTATGCCCTGTCCAGAATCGACGGCTCTGTGGTCTGGACCTATGTATTTGATGAGGAAAGTATAAGCCAGTATGACTTTGTTGTGAACGGCGCGATCCTGGTGAACGAATGGGTTTATTTCACCGCTAACAACGGCTATATTTACTGCGTTGATGCATCGGACGGATCGGAGATTTTTGTTGAACCGACTTTCACACTTGGCAATTCACTCAGTACTACACCCGCATATTATGAAGAATTGAATCAACTAATCGTGACCTCTGGTTCAGACATTGTCTCCTTCGATGCGGATGATGGAACGGAGATATGGAGAGAGGAGCCTGTGGCGGGCAGTTTCATCAGTTGCTCGCCTACGCTCGAGGACGGTATGGTCTATTTTACCAGTCAGGATGCTCTTCATGAAGATTACGTCTGGAAGTATGACATTTCCGGTTTAAGTCCGGTTCTCGTATGGTCGGAGGAGCTTATCAATCCCGATCCTTGGTGGATTACGGCTTCCGGCGCGCTCGATGACAATCACTACTATTCCTTGAGTGACAGTCAGGGAAAAGTATACGCCTGCAATAAGGACACGGGAGATTTCGATTGGAAAGCTCCACCAAGTAATGTCTTCGGTTTTTCATCCAGTCCTGCAATCAGTGGAGACACAATATATTGCGCTTCCACCGAAACCGTCAACGATACTCTCTATGGCTTTAATACAACTACCGGAGCGGAAGTATTCAATTACACTCTCGGCGATTACCCGGAGTCATCTGTTGCCATTGATGATGACTATCTGCTCGTGGGCTGCAGCGACGGTAATATGTACTGTTTCGGACCGCCGGATTAACTGGCAGAACGTGACGGTGTATTTTTCAGTATGTATTTCTCATGCTCCGACTTGTGACAATATACCTGTTAAAAAGCGGGAGGGTGAGACTCCTGTCGAACCACCTAAATAATAGGGTAATCCGTAGCACAGCACGGCAGTGCGTCATTGCCAAAAAAATAGATGCAGGACGCACTGCCGTGCGGGGCTGTTGAAAAAAGCGTAATATTTCTCGATTCTAATTTATTTAAAAATATGCCGCCCACAAACTTAATCCTGTCTCGACCG
>CBDUUJ010000285.1:0-4370 GCA_965370205.1 uncultured bacterium | reverse complement strand
CATCACATCCCTGACCTTGATGGACTCAAGGAGATCGATATTTGCACCTGACTTGAGCTTTACTCCCCTTCGCAGCAGTTTCATCGTATAGATAGAGGCATGCATGAAGTGGTTGGATAATAAAGTGGCTATCACAACCGAGAGCATGAGAGGAAGAATGATATTGTAATTGCTGGTAAGTTCGAAAAGGATGATAATTGCGCTGAAAGGAGCATGAGCGCATGCGGCGAAAACAGCCGCCATGCCGACCATTGCATAAGGCCCGACCCCTGCTGTCTGGTCAGGCGCAATTATCTCAAACCAGGAGCCGAATACTCCTCCAAGCATCGCGCCGATAAAAAGAGCCGGAGCGAAGATTCCTCCGGACCCTCCCGATCCAAGAGTAAACGATGTGGCAATAATTTTTACGAAAAGCAGAATCAGCATCGCCTGCCAGATCATTTGTGAATTCAAAGCGCCGGTGATTCCCTCATATCCAACACCCGCCACTTCCGGATAAACAGACACAATCAATCCTATCAGCGCTCCCCCGATCGCCGCTTTGACTACCGCTGACACCCTGAACCGGTCAAATACATCTTCAAAGAAATAAACACTGCGCGTATATAAAAGGCCTGTTGCAGCTGCGGCAACTCCAAGGATAATATAGAACAGGATTTCAAGATTGCTCTCATATGAGTAGTCGGGAACATCGAACGCCGGGACATCTCCGAAATACATCCGACCAATAATGGAAGCGCTGACCGTGGCAAGGACAATCGATGCAAAACTCCTGAGCGATGAGCCGTGAAGGATCACTTCCATCGCGAAGATCACGCCGGCAATCGGGGCATTGAATGTGGCGGCGATACCCGCTCCGGCGCCGCAAGCGACAAGCCATCTGCGACGTTCACTTGACATTCTGAGGAAACTTGAAGTCGCTGATCCGATCGCCGACCCGATCTGAACTATCGGGCCCTCGCGTCCGACCGATCCGCCGAACCCGATGCAGATTGAACTTGCCAGCGATTTAATCACCGCCACACGTCCCCTGATCCGTCCGCCTTTTAACGCCACAGCCTCCATCACTTCCGGAACGCCGTGACCGCGTGCTTCCTTCGCGAAATTCTCCACCAGCAGCACCACTATGACCATCCCGATAATCGGCACCGGAACAAAAGCGAATTTTCCCAGGAACGGGAACCAGTTCTCGAAGTATGGCGTGCCTGTGTTTCTCCAGAAATCAGTCAGAGTGCCGATCAGCCATCTGAATCCGACCGCTCCATAGCCTGTGAGAATTCCCACGACTATCGCGAGAAAATTTGTGACTATGCTCTCAGACAGATGCAGATGATAGGCATCAAGTAAACCGGAGAAAAAACGAAGCACTCGCTGGTACCACGGCAGGTGACCGCATTTCCTGAATACTTCAAATTGTTTCCTGAAACGTTTCATTACTGTCTATTTTATTTTGCTAATGTACCACCAGTCCGGAAAGTAGTCTACTTAGAACCATGCACATCCCATCATGTGAATCAAATTTCATCCCACGAGTGAAAATCTGTTAAAATACCGCCAGTCCTGGATAAACATCCGATCATGTGGAAATCACTCAACCCCATATTGAAAATCCTCGCAACCCTTCTTGTGATCGTTGCCCTCCTCTTCCTCACGCATGAAATCATAGAAGCAAAAGTTTTCAGGGAGTTCTCAAATCAACCCGGTACGGAGGTCCGCATCGGCTCAAGAAGCGGAAATCTCTTTTCCGGCTATATCCTGAAAAATGTCGAGATCAAACAGACCGCCACGCAGGAAGACATCCCGTCAAGCGCGTTCAGAACACCAAGGCTCACCGTTCATTGGGAACTAAAGCCGCTCCAGTTAACTGAAATCTCCTGGGATCCCGGGACGTTTATCGTATTCCCGGAGGATGCTCCTGAGGAGAAAATCGAGGTCGGTGAGGGATCGCTTCTGCCGGATGATACCGGCTGGCTTGTTCAGGAAGGCGATATCAGCATAGGTCCCAAATCATGGGACGGCTCGATGACACTCAAACTCCGTGTGGACATGCAGGAGATCGAGGGGGAGATCAAAATTAAAAAAGTGCCGGCGCGTATTATCAGAATGATGGGCGAAATTCCCGACGGATTCACAATCCCGAATGAGGCGACCGTGGAGATCAAACTCGAGGGTTCACCTCAGAGTATCCGCGCAACCGGAACGGTCTCCGACCCCTTCACACGTCGGACATTCAGGTTTTGAGGCAAATTCCAGATATCGATTCTGCCGGGCATTTCAGTACAGTGGTGTATTTATCAAATCCGTGTTGATTTTAAATATTTAATCATTTAATATGTTGCTTGATATAAGTAATTATATCCTTCTTCTGAAGGCGAATTAATATATAAAGAAAAAATGGAGGTATATCTCATGAATTTCCAATTAAGGTAGTTGGGGTTCTTCTTAGTATTAATCCTGACAATCGTCGGCTGTAATTCCACAGACACAGGCAGTCCTGTCGTCCCTGTGGATGAAGAGCCGCCGGGAATTAACCTGACAGCGGAATCAGAATACCAGGCGGAGAATCAGGCCTGGCTCTGGGGATATTTCGATATCTATCTCGATACAGAAACAAAGAGCATTGAGATAGTTCCCAATCGGACACCATCATTCACGGTAAATATCGTGAATTTCCTCAATAACGATCCGCTGGGACTTGCGATCAGTTTCAACGGCACAACGGTGGGGACAGGATTTATCGATGTCGACATGGACATCACGATCTCGCATCCGCTGGATGACGAACAATTCGACGGATACGATGTGCGCGGAATTTTCCTCGGTGAAGGTTCGGGCATGATGGATTATGAAAATGATCTGCTTTACGCGGTCCAGGGAGCCGAGCAGATCCTGTTGAACGCCGACGGGTACACCCGCTGGTTCAATCCAGCAGAATTCGCTGGTGACAGCATTTTCGGCTCACCTCCCGGAAATCTCGCTCCGATCTATGACCCGACCGCGACGCTGAATCCATATAAATATTTCGGCGAAGGTCTCGGCGTTACCGATAATCTGTGGGACTACCTGACTTCGGGTGGCGATAATGTCGGCTACTTCCTGCACGGTACGGGCAACACTCGAAATTATGTGATCCGATTCCCGATTCCAAGTCCGGGAATTAAATATGCCTACGCGGTGACGGCAAACTGGGAGGGGGCCGCACCGGAGTTTCATCCTTCACATGCTCTGGAGGCTGTGGGTGTGACGGTGACCGACAACAGCACCATGTACTATGTTGACGAGACGAATAACGGGGGAGACCTGATTCTTGATATCAGCGTTTTCGACTGGGATGCCGAACTTACCGGCGGCGTGATGGAGGATTACTACATCAAGGTCGAGAGCACGGTAAAGACCGGTCACCATAATCTGAACAGTGCCGAAATGACTCCAGTCGCCAGCGGGGATCACTGGCATACATACCACGTTGAGATTCCGGCGGACGATATCACCGGTTTAGAAGGCAATGAAATGTGGGTGATAATCGAGGATTCGTACGCTGACTACACCAACCCGTTTGGCATTCCGAACGATGCGGACACTGATCCGATAGCAGCATGTTTTCGGTTCGATCTCGCTGTCGCTGGTGAGTCACCATCCTGGATCCAGGTCACCAGTCCAAACGGCGGCGAGGAATGGAAGGCTGGCAGCTCTGAGGATATTACATGGTCAAGCGTCAACATGGAGGGAGATGTTGGAATAAACTACACTATTTCTGACGGGGATCCAGTTACCGTTGCTGAGCAGACCGAGAACGACGGCTCATATATTTGGGACCCGATACCTGATATTGACAGCGACGAAGTAAAAATCACCGTATTCAGCATTGATGAACCCAATATATCTGACGAGTCTGACGATTACTTTTTCATCGCCAGCAATCCGTGCAATCCTGACCTTGATGCACCTGATACAGAAGTAGATTGTCCAGGAGACCAACCATTTGGCACTACAATAGTTGGAATCTATGTCGGCGATAGCTCCGATCCTTATGATTGCACTCCGCAATCAGAATTAGAGTTCTCATATAGGAAAAACCACAATGATATCGGTTTTGATGAATGGAGTGACTGGAGTACTGCTCAAGATGGATATATATACTTACTCGGTCTTACTGAAGGCAATTGGGAAATTGAAATAAAAGCCCGTGATAATGCCAATAACGTAGACTCCACCCCCGAACCATGCAGCTTCACAATCATTGATCCCTGCAACCCCGATAATGATCCCCCTGATACTATAATCTGGAATACAGCGGATTCTCCTGATGAAGGGCAAACCTGGCATGAGAACTCAGCAATATTTACTTTTTATGGAGCTGACCCAAATAG
>CBDUUJ010000284.1:0-4374 GCA_965370205.1 uncultured bacterium | reverse complement strand
CCTCCAGATGCACGATTTTTGATGTCGGCAGAAATACCACTCTCCAGCCCGCCTTTTTTATTCTCAGGCACCAGTCGGTTTCCTCGAAATACGCGAAAAATGTTTCCGCGTCGAACATCCCAACCTTATTAATCACATCACGTTTGATAAAAAACGCGGCTCCGGATACGTAATCGACATCCATAGGCTCCTTCATCGTGCTGTCGGGAACCACTCCAAGCGCTCTCCGGGCATTCCCCCAGATCCATCCCGGAAGAAACGCGGTCGTGAAAATGCTCCATGCATTGGGGAAATATCCGAAACTTGTCGTCGGACTGCGGTCCTCATGGGTCAGCACAGGACCGACCACCCCGACATTTCCGTGCTCAATCAAATATTGATACAGCCTCGTCAGCGCGCCCTTTGGGATCACCGTGTCGGAATTCAGAAGCCCGATCACATGTCCCTGCGCTATATCCATACCCTGATTGTTCCCACCTGTAAATCCGAGATTCTTTTCATTTCCGATCAGGCGCACATGCGGAATCGCTCCGTATTTCTCCTGAAGAGCATCCGCCGATCCGTCGCTGGAAGCGTTATCGATCAGGATCAGCTCCCACGCGATATCGGGAGGGTGCTCGAGAATGCTGTCGATGCAATCGACTGTGATGTCGAGCGTGTTCCACGACAGTACGATCAAACTGAGAGCAATTTCCTCGATTTCTTCTATCAATTCAGATATCCAAGACCTTTTAGAAGGTCCTCCGTTTCAGAATCGTCGTCATCATCGCGATCAATATCCTTCTTCGATTCCTCGAAACTCTCCCGTCGTTCAGGATATTTCTCCAGATATTTCGGATGAACGGCATCCGGGATAAGTTTTCCGTCCATGCCCTTATCGGCGGCAAGATTCCAGCAGGTCAGAATCGTAGGAGCGACATTCTCGATGCCGGTCATATCAAGCTCGAACCCGCGCTCGATCATCGATCCCCTCAGGATCAGAATCCCGTCACGCCTGTGATAACCCGCCCTCGGCTGCGACCACGGTCCGATCAGCGGCGGCTCGGCATCCTCCCCGACAACCGCACTGTAACCGCGCAACTGGAAAATTATGTCCGGAGCATTCTCCAGATACTCGCCGGAATACACATTCTCCCTCGGTTCGACCCAGTCGAACATCGGAGTTCCATCGGGATGTTTGTACTCTCTCAACTTCTCAATCAGTTTATCCCGAACCCTGTGATACTCCCCTCCCATCAGAACCGTTCCCTCCGGTTCTCTCCCATCGACATTTAAAAACACGCCCTGCTCGACCGATCCGCCCGAATACGCGGATGTCTCAGGCCAGTCGATAAGCGAGTACGGATCAAACGTTTCTTTTTCTTCATCCCCATTGTTTTTTTTCTTTCGATTCAAACCCAGAATCGCTCTGAGTGGTTTCTTGATCGATTCCGGGAGCATTCTTCCAATTTTCTTTTTTATCCCGCCCTCGACCTCCGGCTTGAATTTCAGATATCCAAGATTACATAAAAGCCTGTTCAATTTGAGAATCTCGTCAAGATGTCCGAACCCATGATCGCTCATAACAACGATCAGGTCATTTTCGTTCATCTTCCTGACAAGCAAGCCGACAACCGCATCCATACGCCTGAAAACATCTGTCATCCGGTCCCTGAGATCGAGCTCCCAGTCCGCAAGCGGCGGATCGTCCGGTTCGCTCACAAGGATTTTCCAGAACAGATGCGACAGACGGTCCGGTGTGACAAACACGCAGTAAGTGAAATCCTTCGGGTACTTCTCCATGAGATATTCAGCCGCCCTGCCCCGGACCTCAACCGCTTCGGCGACCTGCTCGACAAACTCCCTGCATTTTTCAGGATCGTTTACATCCGGACTTTCCCCGCGAAGGAGATCGACATCGCTCACATATCCCCCGGTCTCCCGGATGACTTCATCGATAAGTCCCTTCGGAAATCCGATCTCATCCCTCGTGGGAGGTACCGGCATGCCGCCGATCATGTACCCGTTTACCGCAACCGGCGGACAGGTCAGTGGAAGATTTATCAACCCGACCGTTTTTCCCTGGGCTGAAGCGATATCCCACAGTGTCGGCCCGTTGATATCCGACTGGTTTACCCATTTACGTTTGGTCGATTCGGACCCCATCCTCTTACGAAAATCATAGACTCCGTGATGTCCTGGAGTCCGTCCGGTGTAAAAACTCGGCCACGCGCTCGCGGTCACGGGAGGTATGGTGCTTTTAAGAATTCCTCTCGCGCCGGATTCAACCAGTTTCGCAAGGTTCGGGAGATCGCCGGATTTAATAAGCGGATCGAGAAGCGTCCATGTGGCACCGTCCAAACCGATAACGAGCACTCGTGAAACGGGCACAGGGGTTTTATCGTAAGGCTGTGGAGCCGATGTGGTCATTGGTTCGATTCTGCGGATGTACCCGTCCCGGGTTTTATCACTTCACGGACGATCCTCCATTCGTGAGGTGAAATTACCCTCAGGGCAAGCACCAGAATCGGGAACACGACGATCACCGCAGCGACTCCAAGCGACCAGTGCAACCCGTACAGGTACTCCGCAAGCCAGTTTGTAATAATACCACAGAGGGTTGGAAGTAAGAACAGATTTATCACGTTAAGGCCCCGTCCGATCTTATACAGCAGCCATAATCCATAGAAAAGAATTATCAATTCGCATGCAAGCGCTCCGTATGCCGCACCTATGACCCCGATATAGCGGATCAGGATCAGATCAAGTATCGCGAGCGAGATAACACCTGTAAGAACTGTCCGGAACTCGAACTCCGGACGTTTCAACGCGACAAACAGGCTTCGCAGCACCTGCGACGGGAACGACAGCGCAATCGCCCACGCTATAAATGGATAAACACTAAGTGCGAGCGCATAGTTCTCGGCAAAGGTGGGTGCTCTCGACGTGACAAACGGAAGGATTTCCCCTCTCGCGACAATAAGGAGAATCATCAGCGGCAGGGCGATCAGGTAGAGAAATTTCATCAGCGCGGTGGCGTAATTCTGGAACGCCCCGGTATCTTCCTCCGCCTTGCGCGCCAGTGTCGGGAACAGTGCGGGACGGATGCTCAGTGGAATAAATTTCAACTGAACAAGCAATTGATTGGGACTGGAAAACTGGGTGATGAAATTATGCCCGGCGATCGTGTCGATAAAAAACGGATGCATTCTGTCCTGCAGGGTTCTCAGAAGTGTCGCGTACCCAAGTCCGAGCGACTCCCTGAATGTACTCCAGGCATCCGATATATCCATATGGAATTTCGGTTTTACAACGAAAGTGAACAGAACGATATTTGTTACCGCCATGTGGAACAGGTTGGTGATCAGAATCCAGATAAAAAATTGCGACAGCGGCCACGCGTGTTTCGCTCCATAAATGTAGACACCCGCGTTCAGGATCGACTGAAACACCAGGAGCACCGCTTCAATCGAGAGCTTCTCATATGCCTTGAATCCCGCACCGGCGGTCGCGGTCATGTATCCCACAAGATAGGCTGCTGTAAACGCGCACGCGGAGAGAATGAATTCCCCCCTAAGCCCCGGATCGTCGAATCGTATCCCCGCATAAAGAAACGCGGCGATTATCGCGATAACACCAAGCACAACCGCCAACAGAGCGCTCGCCAGGTAAAGCGTTCCGAGATATCGGGGACCGTTACCAAGATCGGTCGCGACCTTCCGGATTGTCACCGACACCATCCCGTCCTGGAAATTCATCGCGATCAACGCAGCAAACGCGGTTATGAGGTAATAAGTGCTTTCCAGACCGGCATCAAGAAATTGAAGAAGATAAACCGCTCCGATAAACAGTACAAACTTGGAAACGATATTCGCCACAAGCATGGCGAGGGCGTTGAAGGCGAGAAGCCTCGCGCGGGTCATCAGGCTTCAGCCCCTTTTTCAGGTGGGGGAGGTGAATCATCGGGAAGTACGTCCCGGGCCAATCCCTGGTACCGAAGAGCAATCAGAATAAGTCCGAACAGGAGCAGTGTCAGTGCATATGCGCCCTGCGACCGTATCAGCATATTGTTCGTGTGGATGACCGGGAGCATCGCGATTGTCGCGGCGAGCGTTCCGATCACCCATCCGCGGTCGGGAGGATGGAGTTTTCTCCTGAGGAGCGATATGCAGGTCGCATATATCCCCGCGAAAAATGCGATCAGCACCCCCAGCCCGAGAACACCCATCTTGTACCAGTACCAGACATACGCCGAATGAAGATACAATTCCTCGCGCGCGAATTTTCGCGGATTGAAATTCTTGGTGATCAACTTTCCGGGACCGTAACCGATGATCGGCTGCTCCATAACCTGGTCCATGGCCTCCATGGTCTCAAGTTCCCTGAATGCCAGAC
>CBDUUJ010000283.1:0-4375 GCA_965370205.1 uncultured bacterium | reverse complement strand
GGTTTTGAAAGGGGACTGGCACACGGTTTTGAAAGGGGACTGGCACACGGTTTTGCCCTCTTTATTTAATCGTCCGCCTTTCGATTAACAACCGGGGGCAAAACCGGGTGCCTGTCCCCGATGCCAAATATTATGCCAAGAACTGCAAGGATAGTTATTCCAGATGTTCCCCACCACGTGACCCATCGTGGTAATAACCGGCAGGATATCTTTTTTACCTATGACGATTACGCAATGTATTTAAACATTCTGCGTAAACATTTCGATAGATACAATTTAAAACTCCATGCTTATTGCCTTATGTCTAATCATGTACATTTAGTAGTAACTCCAGAAACCGAGAAATCTCTTGCAGCACTCATCGGTAAAACACACGGTCACTACACACAGTATATCAATAAGAAAAAAGGAACAAGCGGTCATCTTTGGGAAAACAGATTCCATTCATGCCCATTGGATGAAAGTCACTTTATTCATGCAATGCGTTATACTGAGCGTAACCCAGTCAGGGTCGGACTTGTCGATAATGCATGGGATTATCCCTGGTCAAGCGCATCGATACATGTTAGCGGTGAGGACCCATGGGGGTTGATTGATCTTGAAGAGTGGCATGAATTCCTTGAGAAAACCGGGTTAGACTGGAAGGAATTTATAGAAAAACCTGAGGAGGATAAAATTATAACCAAGTTGCGACAACACACGTATTCCGGTCGACCTCTGGGTATTCGGGGACAGGCACCCGGTTTTGCCCATCAGGATGAAGAGGAATTGGAAAGTTGACAAAGGGCAAAACCGCGTGCCAGTCCCCTTACTGCGTCCCCTTACTGCATACTTGCGATATAAAGAGGATGCCCTCGATTTTCAATACTCCTCAAACAACCGTCCCCATTTGCTCTCTTTTTTCCATTCCTCGAAAATTTTGCTGCCCTTCAACGGCCAGTGGATGACGTCGTGATAGAGAAAACTTGCGAAGATGAAGACATAGACGAGCGGTGACTGGAAGAAAACCTTCTGCATGCTTTTCAGCGGACCGAACCACAGCGGATGCCCCCCGTATTTCGCCGCGAAATTCGCGCCCACGTGAAATCCCCAGCTTTCCTTCTCGACATCCACATTTCCGACGATCTCGATCTCTTCGAGACGGCCTGAGCCGAGACCCTCCTCGTGCGCGAGACGGACATACAGAAGGTCGTCCATCGGGTTAAATCCCATCATCGATGCCGACACCGCATCGATCGCGACCTGGTCCGCCGACGCGAGAATGATATCTTTCTCCACCGGGATCATCGTGCGCGGACCCGGTCCGTTCCCGGCGGTGGTGCCATCCATGACCGCGAAAATCCCGGTATGAATTTCTTTCTGGATGTTGAGGAGATCGACAAGCGTTTCATGGATGACTGAATGGGTCATGTGGCGGGATCGGTTGAGAAGGCCGCCGAACGCGTTTTTCATCGAGCCGGTGGTCGTGGTGTAGATATGGCACTTCATGGTCGGCTGGTGGAGGATATTTTTATCGAAAAAATAATCCGGGATGTAAATTCCCCTGGGGAAGATCCAGTCGAGCGCTTTCATCTTCGCTTTCGGCTCGTACTTAATCCATTTCATGTCCTTTTCAAGAAAGTTGTACAGGACCGGGATATCGTATTTCTCAAAGACGACATCGTATTTATTGAGTTTTTCGCCTTTCTCGGCGCGGGTGACAACGGTCTCGTTCTGGACGCAGACGATGTCGTTGTTGCCGACCGCCTGCAGCCCGAGGATGCTCCCCTCCATCTGCCAGGGAGTGGTGTTCGCGCCGGGAAAAGGGAAATGCCAGGAGATATTGTCCTTGAGGATTGTGGTTTTGGTGATATCGATATGCTGGTCGATATCGGCGAGTTTCATCGCGCGGATGTAATCATCCACGACGGTTTCGGGGGTAGTGCGGATAACCGCCACCTTGGATTTAGACACGATATATTTTAAACTCCTTTAATTAAAATTAATCTGACTATTGATTTCAAAAGGATTATAGCGCAACATGCACACGATTGGGTGCAATCATTGGAGGTTGTGACACGAAAATAATATGTGATTATTAAAACTCTGTGAAGAGGGAGTATAAATAGATAAGCTATGGCGGTGAACAGTCAAGAGAGAAGTAATGTCAACGATCCGGGCCTGGTGGATGTGGATCGACCGTATTACGACAGCGAGCAGGAGGCAAGAGAGAAGAAAAAGGTTCCGGTCGAATATCTCGGACATCTCGCCCAGCAGAGAAAGGCGCGCATGGGATTCACGTTTCTCTGGACGGTCATTTTTCTTATTTTTATCGGTATCGGTCCCGGGATTAAGGGACAGTACTACTCGCCCAGAACCGGCGAGCTGCGTCCGCATCTGACTTTCGTCTGGGGGCAGTTTGAGTACAGGGGCAATCCGATTTCCACGGAGTGGACCGAATGGTACGAGTCAATGAACCCGGAACCGTACACGCAACACTGGGTACCGTACGGGAAAGTGCATCCTGCGTTTTTTGGCATAGTTTCGTTTCCATTTGGTGTGAAGAATCTCGGATGGAGAATGCCGGAAAATCTTGTGCCGCGCATGAAAGAACTTAACGGCCTGTTTCGACCCGGCACCGTGCTGGATATCCCAAGGACAATCGATAAGGTCAACAATGCAAAGGAATGGAACGCGATTATTCTGCCGTTGACTGTCGGCACCGCGAGGGATGCATCCGAATGGTGGAATCAACACAAGCGTGTACTTATCCAATGGTCGGAACAGGACCTGGGCACGCCTCTTCCGGAGAATTATATCGAGGAAGCGGCGGCATATGTCGAAAGAATGCATGAGCCAAACGGCAATCATATTCCACTGAATTAATTACTGATTTCGAGACAAACCATGAGCGATAAATTTCCCGATTCAGAGCGGATAATAGTCGCGCTTGACCGTTCGCCGTACAGCGAGAACCTTCCAATACTCGATGCCCTCAAAGGAAAAGCCGTGTGGGTCAAGATCGGCCTCCGGAGCATCCTTGCCGAGGGTCCCGGAATCCTGAAATATCCCAACGAACTCGGATACAAAATTTTCCTCGATGTAAAACTGCACGATATTCCGTCCACGGTGGCATCATCGATTCAAAATCTGCTCCCGCACGGGTTCGACATGATTACGCTGCATATCGCGGGGGGACGTAACATGATGAAAGCGTGCAGAGATGTGATTGATCGGCACTCTGGCGACCGCAAACCGATACTGCTTGGTGTCACGGTCCTGACGAGCCTGGACCAGACTGACATCCGCGATTTCGGCGTGATGTACTCGGTCGCCGGACATGTGAAACGTCTCGCGGAGATCGCGCAGCAGTCCGGATGCGATGGCGTGGTGGCATCGGGGGGAGAGGTTAAAATCATCAGAAACGCGTGCGGGGAGGATTTCAGGATCGTGACGCCGGGAATCCGTCCGGGGGGCGCGGACGATAAATTCGGCGACCAGCGCAGGGTGATGTCACCTCATAAAGCAATCGAACTTGGCAGCGATCAGCTTGTAATCGGCCGCCCGATCCACGCCGCGGACGACCCCGCAAAAGCATTTGATGAGATAGTTGGGGAGATAAAAAGGAAAACGACTTAGGAAATGAAAAACTCTTTCTTGCCGTCCAGTCGTATTTCAATTCCAAAGTTATTCTGTTCGGAGATGTTTGTCAGGTTCTGTCTTAAATCGCGATTGTTAACGATTATAAATTGAAATCGTGCAGGAGGAATTCTCGGATGGATCAGGAATTCACTGTTTCTTCTCCTGGTCGCATCGGGTAAGTCTGCCCAGTAATCAGCGCGTATAACATTCCAAGGGATATTTTCTAAGTGCCTGTCAAGATTCCAGTAAAACCGTGTGGGTCTATTAGTCGCATTGCCATCACTAAATGCGAATTGAACATCTAAACTATCAATGGTGTCCAGCAGTATATCGGAGCTGATTACTATAAAAAAAATCTTGTTTTGTCTTTCTCTAACTCTTGATAGGGTCGGAGTTTTTGGTGTCAGGTAGACTGGAACCAGATCATGAATATTGTATTGGTTCCTATCTGAAACTTGGACGACTCTATTATGCCTCCTTTGCTGGACACCCTCCAGCGCGAATCTCTCATATTGTATCCCGCGCCTATCCGCTTCATTTCTCGGAAGAATCCCATTCTCCATCATTGATTGGAAATTTCCCTGAAGAGATATGTAGAAGAATTCAGTGATATTAAACCGGTTTAAATGTTTCCTGCGCCACTTAATTAAACCTTCATTCATCACTTAGCCCCTATTGAAATAATTCTATCTGTTCCCCCAGCGCTTCCTGGCTCTCAGGCTTTTCAAGGACAAATTTATAAATTTTTTCTATT
>CBDUUJ010000282.1:0-4390 GCA_965370205.1 uncultured bacterium | reverse complement strand
AGAAGAAGAAGAAGAAGGAAAAAAGCCGAAATTCAGGGTAGTTGACAGAAGACGTATCAATCCGGATGAAGTCGAAGCGTCCGATAAACCGCCTGAAACCGTGGAAACTCCCCCGGAACCGGTGGTTACACAACCGTCGGATGATACCGAGGGGAACGAGATTCCAACTCCTTTTTTCGTGGAACCATCGCCCGATGATAAAGATGAAAAAGGTGAAAAAGAACTTCCCGAATTCAAAATGGCTCCGGGTGTCGGCGAGGAGCAGAAACCCAGCCAGCTTAAACCCGAGGAGGACCCGCTTCATTTCCGGAATATAGCAATTTCACTGCTGCAGACAATTGCAACGGTTGCCCTTGTCGATCTCGGCCTGGTTCCGCATCCGCAAACAAATCTGATCGCCAAGAAACTGGAGGACGCAAGAAAAGCCATCGATTTATTTGAAGTGGTCCTGGTTAAAGTCGGTGGCGATCTTCCCGAAGAATTGCGGAGCGAGTTCGATCGTGCCCTTCAGGATCTGAAGGCTAACTATGTAGGACAGCTCTGATCCAGTTTTTCAGGTAAGAAACAATGGCGGATATTCCACATATCGCTATACTTGGTCGCCCCAATGTGGGGAAGAGCACGCTGTTCAATCGGCTCATTGGCCGGAGGTTTGCCATTGTGGACTCAACCCCCGGCGTGACCCGCGACCGTATCGAAGGCGAATATGAATGGGAGAACCGTCGCTACAGGATTTCCGACCTTGCGGGCTGGGATGAAAACCCGACGAATCCTTTTGCGGAGGAGACCACAGCCCAGATCAGGAGAATCGCCACGGATGCCGATGTGCTTATTCTCCTCGTGGACGGCAGGGACGGTCCCACGGCATGGGATAAAGCCCTTGCCGAAAAGCTCAGGATTGTCGATACACCTGTGCTGATCATTGTGAACAAATGCGACACGGTTCAGGTTTTAGATCTGGCGGATGCTTTCTGGGAATTCGGTATGGGAGAGCCTATCCCGATTTCCGCCACTCACAATCTCAACATCGATGTTCTTCTTGACCGAATATCGGAATTGACTGCCGATTTTACACCCGACGATGTCGATGAAACAGATATCAGCACGATCACTGTCGCTCTGGTTGGACGGCAGAATGTTGGAAAAAGCACTCTGTTCAACGTCCTGATTGGCGACCATCGCGCTATTGTCAGCGATATCCCCGGCACAACAAGGGATGCAATCGATACGGCTGTTGAAGTCGATGGCACCCGTTTCCTGTTTATCGATACCGCCGGACTCAAGAAACGCACCAGGGTGAAGGAGGATGTCGATTTTTACGCTATCCGCCGCACTACCGCAGCGCTTGCGCGATGCGAGGTCGCACTCCTGCTGATCGATATCACCGAAGGTGTAATGGACACGGATAAAAAAATCGCCGGTCTGATCCAGGAGGCCGGCAGGGCATGTATTCTCGTCGCGAGCAAATGGGATGAATCGGATGATGAGCCGGGTCACAGGGTTGTGTTCGAGGAACATTTAAAAAAAAGGATTCATTTCCTGTCGCATGCGAAACTGATCTTCACATCCGGGCTGTACAACGAGGGAGTGAGCGATCTTTTCATGGCTATCGATGACGCTCACATACAGTTCAATAAACGGATTTCGACGAGTTTATGGAACCAGGCGCTGGAAGACGCCGTGACCTTCCGTCCGCCGCCAACCCAGCGGGGCAAGCGTCTCAAGCTTAACTACATAACGCAGACCGGGACAGCGCCGCCGTCGATAACGGTCTTTGTTAACCAGCCCGAGTTTCTTCGCGATCCGTACAGGAGATATCTGGAACGGTTTTTCCGCCGGCGTTTCGGATTCGAAAGTGCTCCGCTGATATTCAAGCTCAAGCGAAAACGGACGAGGAAGGACGAAAAGAAAAAGTAGGAACCATCGTTTATGGAAAATTCAGACAGCATATTTTCAATCACTCAGGCCATACTGGCAATAGTATTTTCATACCTCATCGGATCAATCCCGGTCGGGTTTATCGTCGCGCAAATCGCGAAGGGAATCGACATCCGCGAGCACGGATCGGGAAATATCGGTCTCACCAACGTGATACGGGTCCTTGGATGGGGACCGGGCATAATAACGGGAGTGCTGGATTTCCTCAAGGGCTACCTTCCCGTTTTTTTCGTTATGTCGTTCTTTGATTCCCAGACATTCGGCATATCGGCAATATATGAGACCATCGTCATCATGGTGGCCGCGACCCTGGTAATCGGCAACCTGTATCCGGTTTACCTGTTATTCAAGGGCGGCAAGGGAGTTGCGACCGGGCTGGGCGTTATGACTGCGCTTCTGGGAGTATTTATATTAATACCTCTGGCGGTTTTCGGGCTGTTCCTGTTTATCAGCCGTTATGTGTCACTTGCCAGCATACTGGCAGCGATATCGGTGCCCTTAACGGTCCTCGTCCTTTCGAGCAGGATCTCGTTCGTGAATATGACAGAGGAAAGCGGAAGCGCATTCGCGATATTGTCAATTTTCACCTGGGCGGCTGCAATTCTTATATCCTGGAGCCACAGGGAGAATATCGCGCGGATATTCGCGGGTACCGAGCTTCAGGTTGGAAAATCGGAAGACTCCAAAAAGAAATCGGAATTAATTAAGTCGGAAGAAAAAGTGTCAGGAGAAAAAGAAGCGGAAGAACAGGAGAAGATTGAAGACAGCCCTGAAAAAGAAAAACAGGAATTGACAGAAAATGAGTCGGACAGTTAAACATGATATTGGCGTTATCGGTGGTGGCGCATGGGGAACAACGCTTGCATCCATCCTGGCTCAGTCGGGCCATGAAGTCCTGCTCTGGGCGTATGAGGATGAAGTGGTTGAGGAAATCGGGAGTACGCATCGGAATACGATCTATCTTCCCGACATTGATCTTCCGGAGATTCTTGACGCGACAGTTGAAATTTCCGATTTCGAGAATATCGAACGATTGATTATCGTTGTTCCTTCGGCGTTTTACAAAAATGTTGTCGCTCAACTCGCGCAATATATCCATACTGACACACGGATTCTTTCAGCCACGAAAGGTTTTGTCGGGGACGATCTCGAACGGCCAAGCGAGCGATTGCAAAAGACGCTGCCGGATAATCCAATCGGAGTTCTGAGCGGTCCCAATCTCGCGAGAGAAATCATTCAGGGATTTCCGGCAATCAGCCTGGTTGCATCGAAACATGAAAACCTGATTCATGAGTTCCAAAACCTGTTTTCAACGGAACGGTTCAGAGTGTACGGCGGCAACGATGTCGCCGGAACCGAACTTGGCGGCGCGCTGAAGAACGTAATGGCGATCGCGGCAGGGCTTGTGGACGGTCTCGGATTGGGCATGAACTCTCACGCGGCCCTTATCACGCGCGGACTCGCGGAAATGATCAGGCTGGGAAGTAAACTGGGAGCAGTCGAGAGGACATTCTTCGGGGTGAGCGGACTTGGCGATCTGGTCTGCACATCGCAAAGCTCACTGAGCCGTAACCATGAGCTTGGCAGGAAAATCGCTGCGGGCGAAAAACCGGGCGAGATACTGGCGACCATGAAATCGGTCGCTGAGGGAGTTTATACGACAAAACATGTTCACGCTTTCTGTGAGAACCACAATCTGGACCTTCCCATCACACGTGCTGTTTACAGGGTACTGTTCGAGGATGCCGATCCGCTTGATGCTGTCACGGAACTCATGACCCGCTCCCTCAAGATGGAATAGGACTTATAATTCTTATCCGCAATTAACCCTTATGGATGTCCCCTGGAGGGGAATCACGGCGAAGTGTTTTTTTAATGTAGTGATAGAAATCGTACTTCAGAGGTGAATTCGATGGAAGAAGAAAAAAGAATGCTGATTAAAATCATCGGGGATTGAATTGCCTTATGCTGAAGATAGCTGAGAACCTGTATCATGAAAGTATCGTTTTCTTCCAATGATTTCATTTGTGCCAAGCCGACGATACATAAGGTCATAATATTCTTTTTTATTATCTATCAGAACTACATTTCGCAGATTTTCCTCAGCAGCCAGACCGGTTGAACCACTGCCAGCGAATGGGTCCAGGATAGAATCACCTGTCTTGGTAAATAATTTAATAAAGAACTCTGGCAATTTAACTGGGAAAACAGCGGGATGCCCCATATTTTTTCCAACCAATGGAACCTCAACTACATTTCCCGGTAACACATAATCTTTATCCACCCAATTCCTTAAATCGCGGCCAAATCCGCTGTCATTTTCGCTGTTGTGCCTTTCAGCGCTTTTACCATTCAGATTCGCGAGTCGTTTTTCAGCCCATTCGCCCATTGGCCTTCTAACAGCCTGCTGGTACATGGCAAATTGCTTGTGTTTCGTTAAATGAAAGCAGTA
>CBDUUJ010000281.1:0-4394 GCA_965370205.1 uncultured bacterium | reverse complement strand
TGATTGATGTTATTAATCTGAGATTCCGGAAGTTCAGACTTTTTCAACAGCCCCGCACGGCAGTGCGTCATTGCCAAAAAAATAGATGCAGGACGCACTGCCGTGCTGTGCTACGGGTTATCATTCCAGTATGGCTCGCAAGGAATTTCGCCTTTCCATTTCTTACTATTCATAAACTATCGGGATTGTGATAACCATAATCGTGACCGAGTGAACATCGAGTTCGCCCCGATCGACAGCCACCTCTGAAGGCGTTCCGGTTGATGCGAGCACTATATATGCCTGTTGCGGACGGGGTTGCAGAACCGATTGTGTGTAAAACTGGGCGCGTCTGACCGGGGACGCGACCACCTGCGATCTGAATGTCTCCAGGATATAGCCCAATTCCTCCTCGCCGGTATCCTGAACGCTGCTGACTGTCTGTTCCGGCAGTTCACCCTCATAATCGGGAAACAGTGACCTGTCCCGTCTGATATCCTCGTCGTTCACAAGATTGACGCTTATGTGAATCCGCTCCTCCTGACTGCCGAGATCTTTCACGACCCACAGGCTTTTATGCGAATTGACCAGAAGCTTTGCCGATACTGCCGGAAACGGAATCTCCGCATCCAGATCGAAGTGCGCATGTTCCGGTCCGATGGTGAGTTTCCCGAATGCGGTCAGCTCGGGCGCCGGACGATGCAGCGTGAATGTCCGCTCTCCGGTGCCCCGTGAACGGAAAGCGATTGCCTCAAGCGGCAGGTCGGGCAGGGATGCGCCGGATATTCCGTTCTCGATGGTGATGCTTCCATACGACCATGTATAAACATCGACGATCTCGTCAAGCACGGTATCGGGATATTCCCATGACAGGGTGTGAGGAACAGGTGTTGTCGCGCTGTATGAGAAACAGGTGTGCAGATTGCCGGATATCCCCGTGTCGGATTCAGCTTCCTCCGGAGAGAGAGCCTCGCACCAGTACAAGGACGCATCATTCATCCTGACAATATCACTTACCCCTTTTGAGGTCCTGAAGAAAGTGAACAGAGTAAACAGAATGGACCAGAGGATAAACAGCGCGAGAATTGTCCTGCCCTGACCCCTTGCGATAAGGGCGATAATCGGCAGCGCCATGAGATAAATCAGCGCGGGACCGAGCGCGTCAAGCCAGTTCACTATCCAGCCCGCACCGGCTGTCGATCCCTGCCTGAAAAAATTCTCGATTCTTCCATCCTGCAAGCTGCGAAAACCCCGGGTGGAATTCATTACCTGCCTTCGTGTCGAGCTGCCCGGATCGAGAAGGCTGAAGGACGCCAGGAGTCCGATCGGCTCATCGCCTGCTGTCGGACCGCCCTCGAATGGATTGAATGCGGCAAACGCTGCATGTCCGCCTCCGAGATTACGGACAACCAGGAATGGTGTATCGAAACCCGTTGCGGTTACGGTTTCACATGGAACAGTGGGAATCACTGAAAGCGCGGTGTAGTTGTCCGGAGGTTTCCACGAATCGGGTGGGGACCCGGTGGAATCTTGTGAAGTATCGGGCTTGTATGCGCCGATGGCGGTCGACTGATCGGTTCCCGGTATCAATAACTCTCCATGATCTCCTCTTTCGGTCTCCAGTGCCCGTTGGGAGATGAACTGTATTAAATCATCGTATGAAAAAATTTCACTGCACGATTCGATGAAATCATCGATGGGAATAGTCACCGGATCGGATACAGGCTCCACCGGAAGAAGCGGTTCCCCGGTCCAGCCGTCCACCGGATCGACACCATGCCGATAAAAGATCAGGAAATTTCCACCGTGCCGGACGTACTCCATGATCGTGTCCCTGGTCGGCTGATCCATGGATAAAAATGTCGCCAGGTTGGTTGTAATAAGGCTGACACCGTTGAGCAGTATCGCGTTTGACGGAAGATCCTCCGGTTTCTGAATCACCGGAAATATTTTCGGCGGATAATTAATAATTCCGGGAGATGGATGGAACCCGTTCGCGACCATTGACAGGTACCCGGTGTTGATACCTTCCGTGAGGTTGTCGAGATTTGGCGCGGTCGCCGGGGAATCGTTCAGGCAGATCACAAGTGAATCCGAGTCACCAAGTACCCATGTCGCAGGATTTTCATGTTTCAGAGGAGTGCCGTTTGGTCCAAGCAGGGAGATAAGCGCTTCGCACGGATTCTGGCTGTAACAGCCGTAGCAGTACATCTCAACACGCTGCTGTCCGCCTGGCGGAACGATAACCGGTTGAGTGTAATAAGTCGGTGGAATCCACGATTGGAGGTCGGCGAGAATCCAGCCCTCGAACAGGTCGCCGTTGTTGTCAATTGTGACAATGACAGGTGTCGGTGTCTGAGCCTTGTAGAATCCGCCGAACCCGAAGGTTGCCGTTATTTCGATATCATCCGAAGCGGTCTGGGCATATGCGGGAATATTCGAAACGAAAAACAGACATATCAGGATTATGATGATTTTGATCCGGGTTATGCCGGATTTTCGGGATCGATTATTTTTAATGTGACTTAACATGGATTTTCAGAGTGTAGCACGCGATTGCGGCGAGGGCAGGGGCAGGGCATGGAGTGTGATCGCGATAATCGCCAGGAGAGCGTGCCATGTGACGGTCGACCAGTCCGCCTCGATAACCTCGCGTGTTCCGGGAGCGATAAGAAATACATCGGTCATTCCGCGCGCGAGATGCAGGCCGCCCGCAATTATCCATCCGACAAGCGGCTGCAGACGCGGATGCGCCGTTCGTGAGAGCGCAAAGTCGACGATCCACGCCATCATTGCTGCGAGTATAATCAGATCGAGAATCGTTATGCCCAGCGCCGCCAGTCCGGGAAATGCAGTCGATCTTCCTATCAGGGGAAGACAGAGCAGAAGAAACAGGCAATATAACGAAAGCGCCGCCAGCGGGAGGATTCCGGTTTTGAAAGGTGTGCAGTTTTCGATCTCATTGAAAATCGATTCATCCCGTCGCCAGTGGATCAAAACCGCCGGAATTATCAGAAGTCCCGTCAGTGCCAGCATGGAGTGCGGACCGAAAGCGCGCCTGGACGGGGACAGCAGGCTGAAACTGAACGGGTCGAGAAGCTGGAAAGCGTCGCCCCTGAAAGGATCTGTGCCCCCGGCAAATGGAATCAGGCACGCGAGCAGCAGAAAGAACGCCATGAGCCATGCGGGACGGGTGAGTATCTGTCCCAGCAGGATAAAAATCATCCGGAATGCTGAATTTGTGCGATGAAGCATTACAGTGATGCCGTTAAGCCGTTAAGAGAGATAATATCCCCCGGAATATCCGGGTTGCCATCGATCTTTATGAGAATGGTTCTTCCATCCGGCGAAAGGAAACGGTCGAGACTGTTGAGCCTGACCGTTATGCGATGTTTTGTCGAGCCGAACTCGGGCATTCGCTGCCATGAAGACATCTGGTGATTGAAAACGGACACATTGAACTGCGAACTCTCATCGTCCGTGCCGATATTTATCCTTAGCGATTCGGGTTGTTCGACTTCCGGACTGAACTGAGGGAAGCAGATTGAGTAAATCATCTGCCCGTCGGTTAAAAGCAGGTTGCCCGTGTTTTCAATTTCCATATTTGCTGCCTGAATCCCGACTATCTGCCCGCGCGCTTCCTCGATACGAGATCTGCCGGTATCCACGCGAAGCGGTATGTGCATCAGAATCAGTGTTTCTTCAGTAATCGAGCGAACATTCGGGCTGTTCAGGCTGCGACCGCCGGATCCTGAGACCCATCCGGCAAGAATCAGTTCCTCCTCTCCGGAATTCTGCATCGGTCTCATGCTTATCGCCTCGATAGCCGCATGCCGAAGCTGCCCGGCCTTTCCCTGTGGCATCCCGCCGGGGATATTGGCATACAGAGCGCCCCGCATGTCCAGCGGCAGACTGAAGTCAATTGCAGCATCCCGAAGATTGACAGCTTCATCCAGTTCAAGCGGTCTGCTGGTGAATTCACCTCTGACGCTATAGAACAGAAACAGGTTATCGATATCATAATTCAGCGAGAGGTTCAGTTTTCCCGTAAGATTTCCGTTATTGAGCGATACATCCTCAAGTTCCACATATCCGGGACTTCCGACAGCGCCCTGGCTCTCGAAGTGCATTTCCGACCATATGCGGATGTAGGCGTCATCCACATACGAATCCCCCCTTTTTCCATGGTGAACCAGCGACAGCACATCATCCGGTGACGTCTGCTGGTCAGGCATTCCATACATGCTGCGATCGATATCCGGGGTTTCAAGCCGTCTGATCAGGTCATGGTTTGTCTCAAGCTTGACATCGTATCGCCTGGCTGCCGGACTGAACAGGCTGAAATAACTTGTCTCCCACGCGACCTGCTGCTCGGGATACGCGTCAACGATGTTAACCCTTGTCAGCATCAATCT
>CBDUUJ010000280.1:0-4405 GCA_965370205.1 uncultured bacterium | reverse complement strand
ATCCGAGAATTGTCTCATCGTCATAAGGATCGATCTTAATACCTGCCGGCGCTCCAAGTTCATCGATATTTGGTGTGGCGATAAAAGCCAGTCCAAGGAGATGTTCTGACAATGCTTTTAACCCATCCATGTCGAGGAAGGCAGGTCCTCTGGACGGCGCGAAGACAGGATCGAGCACCACTGGAATACCGGGCAATTTTTTCAGGAACTTACCAAGGATTTCTATGGTCTCGCCGGATGCAAGTGCGCCGATTTTAACAGCCGCAATGTTCAGGTCGTTTCCGATGTCTGAAAGTTGTTTTCGGACGACATCGGGATTTGATGGATATATCCCGGTCAATCCCCGCGATGACTGCACCGTCTCGCATGTAACAACGCCGCATGGGTGACATCCAAGCGCATGCAGGACCCTCACATCCGCAATAAGTCCCGCGGACCCGGTGGGGTCGAGACCGCTCGCGGCGAGAACGATCGGGGGATGATTGGGTTTATTCAGTTCTGGAGACATTTTATTTTATTATTCCATTTGTTTCGGGGAATGAACATTGCTTTGTCGATGTAATAATCTGAGTGATGTTCGTAATCAGGAAGATTTCGTAGAACTGCACGGCAGTGCGTCTTCATGTAATCTGCTTGTCAGTTAACATCAATGACGCACTGCCGTGCTGTTCTACGGGTTGTTCCCAATATACTTTTCCCCGGTAATGGAAGAAAACCATTTTCCACATTATACCAGCAGTTTTGAAACCCGAAGGGCTTTCGGGAGTCTAATTTTACGATACAATAACAGTATGATGTATACACAAGGAGGCTTTTCAGCGATGGAAGGCATGCAGATTGTGTTTGCGATTCTTATGGGATTCTCCCTGGCCGCCACATGTGGCCTGAGAGCATTTCTGCCGTGCTGTTCTACGGGTTGTTCCCAATATACTTTTCCCCGGTAATGGAAGAAAACCATTTTCCACATTATACCAGCAGTTTTGAAACCCGAAGGGCTTTCGGGAGTCTAATTTTACGATACAATAACAGTATGATGTATACACAAGGAGGCTTTTCAGCGATGGAAGGCATGCAGATTGTGTTTGCGATTCTTATGGGATTCTCCCTGGCCGCCACATGTGGCCTGAGAGCATTTCTGCCGCTGCTGGTAATTGGAATCGCGGCGAAGACCGGATTTGTTGACCTGTCGGTGAATTTCGAATGGATGATGTCGTGGCCGGCTATCATCTGTTTTGGAAGCGCGACAGTGCTGGAAATTCTTGGCGATAAAATTCCCGCGGTCGATCATTTTCTCGATTCCGCGGGAGTTGTTGTCCGTCCGGTAGCCGGAGCAATAGCCGCGAGCAGCATGATCCAGGGAATGGAGCCTCTGACTGCGTTGGTTGTCGGAATCATAATGGGCGCGACAGTCGCGGGAATAGTGCAGTTTATTAAGGGATCACTCCGGCTTGTATCCACAGCGACAACGGGGGGGATCGCAAATCCCGCCATGAGTGTTGTTGAGGATGGCGCGACCGCCTCGGTGAGTATCCTGAGTATTTTCGTCCCTGTTATTACCGCGGTTCTGATAATGATTGGGCTGGTATTTGGAATCAGGTTTGCGTTTGGAAAATTATGCAGACGGAAACAAATTGCGGAAACTGTGCCTGTCCAAACGGGAAATGAAAACGTGTGACTAAAATTAGCGCCCCCGCCAGGCGGCGGGGGCTTATAGGAGGTAGTGCAGGGAAAGGCCTTATTCATGGAACATAAAAATTTTCTTCTACGTTCAGAACTTAATCTATCAAGTAAACGCCTACTTGTCAAGACCCAAAATAATAAAAAGGCAGAAAATAATAAAATATTTTCCCGCCTTATTATTTGAAAATAATAATACTGGTCCAGACTATCTCCTGATAATGAAATTATTACCAGGTGGAATATTATTCTCCTCATTATCTCAGGTGGTATACTTGTCATCCCCGGAAGTCCAGCGTCCAGGGCACCTGTATTTATGACGGAATGAGGGTAAAACGCAGTATGAATCCGGCCAGAAATAAAACCGGAGTTGAAACAGACCGCAAAACACCGTCCGCAATGGATCGTCAGCTCGTCCGTGTCGTTCCATTGACCTCTGTCGGGCGGATCGGGCACTCCCTCACATATGCTGTTCCGGATTTTCTTCGTGAAGAAATTTCAATCGGATCGGTCGTGGCGGTCGAAGTCCGGAAATCTCTCAAGATCGGTCTCGTGACAGCTTTTGAGGAGTGGGACGAGGTCACCGAGGCGGCGCCTTTTGCTATCAAAGATATACGCGCAGTCTATTCCGATGAAAAACTGATATCCGAGCATGACATCGGTATCGCCAAATGGCTGGGAAGCTATTACGCGTGCAGTCTTCGGGACGCGCTCTCGCCTTTCACTCCCGAAATCCGTACGCTTCAGGCGACTACCATGCTTGTCTCGCAGGACCCGGGGGATATCCATGAGGCGCTTAACTCCCTTGGACTTCTTTTTTCAAGACCGGATGTGGTTCCGATTGAGGAGCGTCCCGACGGTTCCGTGCGAGTGACCGGAAAGGAATTGGTGGAGGTCCTTCGACTTGGCGGACTGCCTGAAAATACCGCAGAGAAAAAAGTAAAGGAATGGGTGGATTCAGGCGTTCTGAAAACCTCGGTCGGAATTCGAACACGGATCAGGCATATCGGCAGGGAAAGCTACCTGACCCTTTCAGCGCAGGCGATTGAGTCCGGATGGGATAAACTCAGAAGCGAACGGCAGAGGAAAATCCTGACGCTGATCGATGACATTGGCGGCACACTCTCCCGCGATGAAATAATCAGGGAGGTTACCGGAGCCAAATCCGCGATAAGCTCACTTGTAAAAAAGGGATTTCTCGATGAGATCGTCGACAGCTCTCTCCTTCCGTCCGAATCTTCCAGGGAATCCGATCTCAACCTCAGTGCTGCGCAAATTGCGGCGGTCGATGCTGTCACGGGATCGATAGATGAGGGTAAATCGCAAACTTTCCTTCTCTTCGGAGTGACCGGCAGCGGCAAGACGGAGGTTTATCTTGAGGTATGCCGCCATGCGATCGACAGAGGCAAACAGGCGACCGTCCTCGTGCCGGAGATCGCCCTTACCTATCAGACTGTCCGGCGATTCATGCAGACATTTCCCGGACGAATCGCGCTTCTGCACAGCGAGCTTACAGAGCGGGAGCGTCTGCATGAGTGGCGGGCGGTTCGACGGGGCGAGCGGGACATCGTGATCGGTGCGCGCAGCGCGCTTTTCGCCCCCATGCCGAATCGCGGTGTGATCGTGATCGATGAGGAATCCGAGACCGCCTACAAGCAGGGGCAGCGTCCGAGATATCACGCGAGGGAAGTTGCCAGAAAGATGGCGAGAGAGGAGGGGAGTGTCCTGATTCTCGGCAGCGCGACCCCGTCGATTGAATCCTTCCACGCCGCGAGTAAAGGCACTTACGCGCTTCTGAAACTTCCGGTGCGCGTGGTCGGCGGATTTCTCCCGGAGGTTCGGCTTGAGCGTCCCGATGCGTCTCCGCTCGATGAAGACGACAAAGCGCGGACGGTCGAAGTCGATGGAAAAGATGTGCCGCTCAGCCTGATTGGATCGACCCTGAGAGAGGAGCTTGCAAAAACCCTGTCAATGAAACGGCAGGCGCTGCTTTTTCTCAACCTGCGGGGATTCGCCCAGAGCCTGATCTGTCCGAAATGCGGATGGGCGCCCAAATGTCCCAACTGCGAAGTGTCGATGACCTACCACCGACGTGAGCGCGCGCAGATGTGCCATCACTGCGGGCATAAACTTCCGGCTCCAAATGAATGCGAGCGGTGCGGATATGACGGGATGAAATTCCTCGGATGGGGCACGGAGCGTCTGGAGGCGGAGGTCGGCGAGCTGTTCGGGTCGGCGAGAGTTATGCGTATGGACCGCGACTCGGTCGGCACGCGGGGACGTCGCAGGAAAATCGTCGAGGCGGTCCGCAACCATGAGGTGGACATTCTTCTCGGCACCCAGATGATCGCGAAGGGACTCGATTTTCCATCAATGAGACTTGTGGGAGTGATCTCGGCGGATCAGAGTCTGCACGTTCCCGATTTCCGCGCAGCCGAGCGCACATTTCAATTGCTGACACAGGTTATCGGACGCGCGGGACGGTCGGATGCGCTCGAGAGCGAAGGCGGCGGAATCGCGATCATCCAGACCTACAACCCGGAGAGCCGCGTTCTGCAGACCGCATGCGGTCAGGATTTCGAATCGTTCTACAGGTCCGAGATCGTGCTGAGAGAAAAATTCCTCTATCCCCCGGCAGTACATCTCGCGAGGGTGATTTTTTCCGGCGCGAAACGGGATGAGGTCGAGGATTTCGCGTTTGGTTTCGGGGACTCACTGCGACGCACAC
>CBDUUJ010000279.1:0-4408 GCA_965370205.1 uncultured bacterium | reverse complement strand
GAAACATCCCATGCTGATAAAATTCCTCACACTGGCTCCCGCTGCGGTGCTGGCGTACGCGGCTCCGGCGGTCAACGCGTTCATCGGCCAGGGCATCGCGCTCAATCTCGAGGAATCGTCCGCAAGCTCACTGATGTACGCGTTCCGCATACAGCAACTGCCCATGTCGGTGTTTGGTGTCTCGGTTGCCACAGCTCTTTTCCCGACCCTGTCCCGTCACGCGGCGGCGGGATCGGGTAAGGACCTGATCAACTCGCTCGCATCCGGACTCAGAATGACCACACTCGCGGTGCTTCCAGCCGTCGTGTTCTTCCTCGTCCTGCCCCAGCAGACAATCGAGCTGATCTACCAGCGTGGTGCATTTCACAGCGACGACACCTTCCGGGTCGCAACCGCGCTGTACTGGTATTCGTGGGCGATCCTGCCGATGTCGCTGCTCCTCCTCACAGCGAGAACATTTTTTTCCGAGAAGGACACCCGAACTCCCGCGTTCCTCGGGATCGCGACAATCGTTCTCTATTACATCCTGGCTGTCACACTATCAACCCGGTTTGGATTCGCCGGACTTCCGATGTCGAACAGCATCGTTGCATGGATGTTCCTCGGGATTTCAATCGCCATCCTTTATCGGCGTTATCGCAAATCAGCGTCACTCCTGACGGGAATCGGGATTTCCGCGCCATTGCAGATGATTATCGCGTGCGCGATTGAAGCTGCGGCGCTGCTCGGTTTGAAACATCTGTTCGGCGAAGTTCATGGAACGCTGCCACTCATCGGGATGCTGGCTGCTGCTGCGATCACAGGCGCAGTAGTGTATCTTGGCGTTTTAAAAATGATGGGCAATCCCGATCTCAGCGCAACAATCAGGCAATTGGTTAAGAGGGATTGATTGAGTTGTTCTTATAAATTTATTTTTCTTAAAAATATTACTGTAGTCTCGGGTGGCACCTTCAAGCATGCAGCATTTCAGACAAGCATGATTATCATATAATAGAGTTGTCAGGCTGAACTTTTTCTAGTAAGCCTTATCAGAACAGGCTGCATGCTTGTGGGTGCCCCTCATCAATACAACAAGGGTAAGGATGACTAAATGAGTCTCTCACCACATCATAAGAAATGCAAAAGATATGACACTCCAGGTGAGGCTCATGAACTAACCTTCTCCTGCTATTTGAATCAGTCTTTTCTGACAGATGATAGAACTAGATATTATCTGGTTGATGCCATTAATAAAGCAAAAATAAAGCATCAATTTGATCTGTGGGCTTATGTTTTTATGCTGGAACACGTGCATCTTTTAATTTGGCCAACACAAAACGTCTATTCAACCTCGGAAATCCTTAAATCAATCAAACAGTCAGTCTCAAGAAGGGCAATCGGGTATATCAGGAAACATAATCCTGGAAAATTACACTTGATGGCAACAAATCAGAAATATGGAAAATATCGATTCTGGCAGGATGGTGGTGGATACGACAGAAACATGAGAACGCGTGTTGCTCTTATTAATTCAGTTGAGTATATCCACAATAATCCTGTCAGAAGAGGATTAGTTGCGAACCCAGGTGATTGGAAATGGTCAAGTTTTCTCCAATGGGAAGGATATCAGGAAGGACTATTACAGATTAATCTGGATTCATTTCCTCAGACATAACATGCACCCACAAGCATGCAGCCCTTTCCAAGTCAGTATTGAGCAGATATCCAGTTAATAGATTCTTTATTGAAATATAGAATCCATTGAGTGCTGCATGCTTGAGGGTGCCACCCGGTCTTTTCCCCTGTATAACAGAATTGGAAAATTGAGGATACGGGGACTGGCACGCAATTTTGCCGTACTGCATTTTCCAGTTTCTCATTAAATATATACGGCAAAATTGGGTGCCTGTCCCCGGTAAAAACCAGCTATCCCCTTTTTTTACTGTCTCCACTACATTAAAATGCAACCGTACTTCATCCATGCCTGACTTCAAGCACATACGAAACTTCGCCATTGTCGCGCATATCGATCACGGCAAGTCCACGCTCGCCGACCGCATCCTCGAACTCACCGGCGCCGTTCCGAAAAAACGAATGCGGGAACAGATGCTCGACATGATGGATATCGAACGCGAGCGGGGAATCACGATCAAGGCGGTCGCGGTGAGAATCCCGTACACATCCGCCGACGGCACCGAGTACCAGTTGAATTTGATCGACACACCCGGGCATGTTGATTTCTCGTATGAGGTCAGCCGGGCGCTTGCGGCATGCGAGGGCGCGATCCTTCTCGTCGACGCATCCCAGGGTCCGCAGGCCCAGACACTGGCAAACCTCTACCTTGCACTTGAGCAGGACCTCGCAATCATCCCCGTTATCAACAAAATCGATCTTCCCGCCGCTCAGACCGAGGAGACGAAAAAGGAAGTTATCAATCTCATCGGGGGAAGCGAGGATGAGATCAGCCTCGTCAGCGCAAAGGACGGCAGAGGCGTACTGGAAATCATCGAGCGAATCATTACTGAAGTTCCCCATCCCGTCGGCGATCCGGAAAAACCGTTCAGGGCTCTCATTTTCGACAGCCATTTCGATACCTACAAAGGTGTAATCGTTTATTTAAGGGTCATCGACGGCACAATCCGGGCACGCGACAATATCGAGATGTTCTCGACCGGTAAAAAATTCGAAGTCAACGAACTGGGAATATTCACACCATGGCCTGAGAAAATCGATTCATTGTCGGCGGGCGAGGTCGGCTATCTCTCCGCTACAATCCGCGAGATCGGAGACGCGCAGGTGGGCGACACAGTCATTCTCGCCGGGAAACGCGACGAGCTCGAACCGCTGCCGGGTTATCACAAGCCGAAGCAGATGGTGTTCGCGAGTTTCTACCCGGTCGAGCCTGAAGACTACGAGCGTCTGTCGATCGCCCTTGAAAAACTTCACCTGAACGACGCGAGTTTCAGTTTCCAGAAGGAATCCTCAGCCGCGCTCGGATTCGGGTATCGTCTCGGGTTCCTCGGCGTGCTTCACATGGAGATAGTACAGGAACGGCTGGAGCGCGAGTACGAGCTTGAGCTGGTCGTGACCGTACCGACAGTCCGTTATGAGATCGAGTTTACCGACGGTCATGTGGAATATATCGAGTCCCCTGCGGATTTCCCCGACCGCACACGCCTCGCCGATATCCGCGAGCCGGTCTGCGACTGCACCATTGTCACGCCGAAGGAATACATCGGTCCCGTGATGGAACTCGCGCACAAACGGAGAGCGACCCATAAGGGCATGCAGTATATCGGCACCGACCGCGTGACAATCCAGTACCTGATCCCGCTATCCGAACTGATCATCGATTTCAACGAAAAACTCAAGAGCGGGACGCGCGGGTATGGGTCTCTCGACTACGAGCATACAGGATACGTATCGACAAAGCTGGTGAAGGTCGATATCCTCGTGCACGGGGAACCGGTCGATGCGCTTACTTTCCTTACCGAATCGGAATCCGCGCAGCGCAAGGGTCGGGAGATGGTTGTAAAACTCAGAAGCACGATTCCGAGGCACCTTTTCGACATCCCGATCCAGGCCGCAATCGGCGGGAAAATTGTCGCGAGAGAGACAATCAAGGCTCTCAGAAAAGACGTGACCGCGAAATGCTATGGCGGCGATATCACCCGAAAGCGGAAACTTCTCGAACAGCAGAAGAAAGGCAAGCAGAAGATGAAACAGGTGGGAGCGGTATCAATCCCGCAGGAGGCATTCTTAACCGCGCTGAGAATAAGGGAGGAGGATTAATTTTGATGTTGATGTTGTTTCAACCCAAGAAGCTTGCCGGGATTCTTCTGCCCTTATCTGATCGATCAAAATCACTATCAAAACTCACAATTATTAAATTAAATTTTTCCGCCACAACATACTGGTAAGCATCATCAAAATCAAGATGGAATTGTATTGATGCATCAACAATTAAATCTGTTTCGCTGCTTGTTAATGACCTAACCTCGATTCCCATATTCGAAATAATATCAGAGGCAAATTGCTGAAAAGCATTATGCCTTCCATGATTAAAAAGTACTATCCCTATCGAATGAAAAGTGAAATCGGAAATATTGAAATGATGCTCTTCCGTCTTGTTAAGAAGCGATCTTGCCTCACGGGACTTCGCCTGCCCCAATAATATTTCAAGAAAAATGTTTGTATCTATAAGCAGATTCAATCTTCCACTATCCTTTCCTTTGATATTTTATGCTGTAAATCAACCGACGAATAATCCTCTTTCATACCACTTAATGCGCCTGCCCAGGCGAATGTCGGCTTTCGCTTCTTTACTGGTCTTCTGGATTTCATAAGCTTCCGCACAAAATCCTCTACCTCCCCACGGAGCTCAGACGGAAGTTGCCTGATCATTTCTTCAAGGTTTTTCATTCTTATT
>CBDUUJ010000278.1:0-4415 GCA_965370205.1 uncultured bacterium | reverse complement strand
TCGCCCACCCTAAAGGGTGGGGTACCGGGTTATTTTTCACTTTTTCAACAGTCCCGCACGGCAGTGCGTCATTATGTAGTACCTGTTTAAATGAAAACGCACTGCCGTGCAGTTCTACGGATTTAACTTAATTACAGACATTACTCAGATTGTTATGGTCTTGCTGGATACTCAGGCTTTCGTGAGATTCCTGAGATGGATGAGTGGATCGTCCGCCTTGAGGACATTCTGCGACATTATCAGTTTATCCTCATATGCCCTTATGAACGACTCCACGAGAATCGGGTCGAACTGCTTCCCTTTTTCATTTTCAAGTTCCCGGAGCGCTTCCGGGTCGGTAAGCGGGTCGCGGAACGGTCTCGGTGAGGTCATCGCATCGAATGCGTCGGCGACAGCGAGAATTCTCCCGCCGAGCGAGATATCCTCGCCTTCGAGACCTTCTGGATATCCTTTTCCATCATAGCGTTCATGGTGGTGCAGAATGGCGGGGAAAACGTCGGACAGGTATTCGACCTTCTGCAGGAACCTGATCGACAACTCCGGATGAGCGCGGATCACGCGGAATTCATCCGGTGTCAGCGGACCCGGTTTTGAGAGGATGCCCTCTGGGATTCCAAGACGACCGACATCGTGAAGGTATCCGGCAAGCCCGAGCCTGTCAATGAACCCGGCTTCAAGACCGTGGACACGCGATGTCGCCTGGGCGAATTCGCTCACTCGCTCCCCATGACCGACAAGATGAGGGTCGCGGGCGTCAATTGCGGACGCAATAGCTCCGGCGATCGATTTGAACGCGTCAAGCTGCACATCCTGCGCCTGCCATCGATTCAGGAGAGGTTCGATAAGCGAGACCGCGCGTTCGAGGATCGCGCTGTCATTGGGTCCGAGCAGAGTGTTGACAGGAAGAAAGATTCCCACCACATGATCCGGTTTTTCATTGAGAGGTAGTGGACATACTATGGCGCTGCTCCAGTTGGGACCCGGAGGCGCCTCCCTGCCGTGGAGGTAGGCGGCGTTTTCGTCGAGGTTCTCGATGAGCAGACATTCACCATCTGTGGCGGCATTTCCAAGAAGGCTTCCCTTTAACGGAATCGGATCGTCTCCGAGCGATTCCAGCGGGATTAGAAGGCCTGCCTCCCGGTCGATCGCGCACAGTCTTACTCCCGCACCCGGCCATATATCGGTAAGTCCTCTTGAGAAATTCATGAGGAGATTGTCGAGCGATCGCGATGAATTCAGCCGTGTGGCGAAGCCGACCAGTTCAGCCAGCGCGCGAACGTCCGCGTGCACGTTCTGAAATCCGGTGAATTCCTCGATTATCCCGTCAGTTGGGTTCAGATCGTTGCTCATGTTTATCCTTCAACCAGTCCTGATATGCAATAGCCTTCATTAAGTAGTATCCGGTATTAATGGTGAAACCCACACTAAAGTGTGGGGTACCGGAGGATTTTTTGTAGTGCAGGTGTCCTGGTGCGCCGCTTTTCCAAGCGGCATTCATTAAATAAATGCCTGCTGGAAAGCCGGCGTACCAGAAAAAAGATTTATTTTCCGGGACTGGTCTAAATTTTCAGTAAAACTTCTTCCAGTGTGCTCGTTGTGGGGCATCGGAACGGGGTGCCGGGGTATTTTTCCCTTTTCGCAATGGCCACGATCTCAGGATACATCGAGACATAGCTTCCTAAATCAAAAGGATACCGTCCGGGAGTTATTCCGGGAAATACCACCCGCTCGAAGTACCGGCTGAAAAGGTCGAGCCAGCTTGAGAGCTGGACGATGTCGGGGGGCGAACAAAAGGATGGATGAAGGGTGATATACGCTGTGCCTTCAGGTTTTTTCCTGGGAAATTCCTCGCGCCAATCGGTGAGGATATCATTCGCGATTTGTATGTTTTCATCCGTGATAAATGGCAGCCATAGGGGAAGGCAGCCGGTGATCATCGGGAACCGTGGCTCGGTATGAGTGAACACGCCAGTATAGACATCCGTTGGGTGATCGTCTCCCTGCCAGCAGTGCCTGAAGAGATTGAATATTTTTTTGGACATCTCGCTCGGATGGTTATGAACGATCCTGATTACCTTGTGATCGATACCAGACGCAAATTTCTCAGCCTGGTTCAGAAATTCTCCCGATGATCCCCATTCGCTCTCCGGACCTTCTGAATACGATTTATCGATCTTCCAGCTTGCGTCAACCGGTGCGTTCCAGCGTTCACGGTATTTTTTCAGAGTTTCGATCTCATCGATATAATCCTCCGGCGCGATTCCCCCAAGTCCCCCAAGCTGGAAATACAACCTGTCCGAAATCTTCGCGCGCGGCCATGAATAGCGGCAGTCGGTCAGAATTACCGGCGACCCCGGAACGAGCCGTTTTTCAATGAAAGACCTGTACGCCTGTGGGAGATCGAGGAATTTCAGGCGCACGAATACCACCCGTCTGATCAGAAAACGGTCATGCACGGGATCGTAATGAATTATCGCCTCGAAGGATTTGTGTTTCTCAAGAAGCGGTTCGGCAAGCTCTCGTCCGGCGTCGAGATATCCCTGCGCGTCATCGAGAGCCATGTCCCGTCTTGCATTGAAAAGCAGGGGCTGGGGGAGATATGGAAAACCTGTTATTGCGCTCAGAAATGTCACCGACAATCCCGGCGCGCCGAGAATAACGCCCGGATAACGTTCAGCGGGATATCCATCCACAACCCATCGCGCGACTGATTCAGGATCGATTTTCCTGAAATCATTCGCCGGGTGCCCGATAGATGCGCTGATGCGGTCTGCGATCTGCACCCGCATCGATACCGGAAGCTGATTGAGGAATTTCGCCACAACACGCACCGATTCCGGCTGCGGGAACGGGTCGAAGTGATGCCGCTGGAGGGCGGTCTGCGATGCTCGGAGTGCAAGGGTCGCGCTGTCGCCGGCGGTGAGACAGGGAGGTGATTTCCCGGTATCGATTTTGAAGTCATCGTTCATCGAGTCGGGTTATTCTAGCAGATGATGGGAGGGATGTCCTTTTTACAGCCGGCAAGATGCCAGCGTTACAGCCGGCAAGATGCCAGCGTTACAGCCGGCAAGATGCCGGCGCTACAAATGCTGCTCTGGCTTCCGGACGATAAATAGAGTAAACTTAACCTGTATTTAATTACTACGGGGGGCTTTTTGATGCCTGAAAAATTCAAATTTCCTGCTTTTCTTATCCTGATTATCCTGCTTGCCGTATCCGGATCTTTGGGATGTGGCTCATCGGATAAAACCGATCAATCCGATGATAATGGAGCCGATAGTCAGGGTCGGGTGATATCTCCCGATTCCGATTGGGAACGTGCCGATACCGGTGATGATTCCGATGGTGATGATTCCGATGGTGATGATTCCGATGGTGTTGATGATGATGGAAACGATGGAAGCGGTGGTCCGCCAAATACGAAGATTTTCGAGGCCGGAACAGTTGAATTCAGTTACGTTGTTGACGGTATCCGGCAACCCATCAATGTCCCGCTCGTGGTATATGATCGGACTACAGTGGATATGGAATTTCGGCTTACAGCGACCGGATCGGAGCTTGCCCGGTATGCAATCGATACCGCCGCGCGTGTGAATATTCCGCATGAGGGAATTTTGTCAGAGATGAATGCCACGGTTCCTTTCATATTCACATACGACAGCGAGACATGGGGCGATACGGGAATTACAATCAAGGTTCTCAACAGGAACGGCGAGTATTTCGAAGCTAATCTTCAGTTGAATCCTGCACAAATCCCGGGATACAATCCCAGGTAATTTCGAAGCCCACTGATTTTTTGAATACTGATTTTATTCTCTCGATCCGAATGTTGCGGTCAGAACGATCTCCTCTTCATCCCGGAGGACGAGAATCTCTACTGTGTCGCCGGGTTCGTACTCTCCCAGCACGTCTGTGAAACAGAAAACATCGGTGATTTCAAAATCATCGATTTTCAGGATTTGATCCCCACCCATGAGACCTGCCGCTTCCGCCGGACTTCCCTCGCTCACACCCGAAATCCAGAATCCCCCATCCATATGCGCGAAATCGGGAACCGTGCCAAGGTAGACAGTGAATGGAGGTCCGGAAGGAGTGTCATCGTCGGATGTTGACTGCGAGTGCTCACTCTCATTGTAAATCGGCTTTTCAGGAAGTTCGGCGACTTCAGAAGCGATCTCGTAAACCGATCCGATCACCGACACCATTCCTTCATAGTTAATCAGTTCAGCATCATCGGTCGGCATGTTGTAATCATCGTGTGCGCCGGAGAAAAAATTGATAGCCGGGATTTGCGCATCATAAAATGATACATGATCGCTTCCCAGGGCGATCGCCGAGACTGTCAGCTTCACATCGCCGTCCGGTGTGACATCGGGGATGAGATCGATCCATTCATCGGCGCTGTCGATCCCCAT
>CBDUUJ010000277.1:0-4435 GCA_965370205.1 uncultured bacterium | reverse complement strand
GAGTGTCGGATACCTCGAACAGCGATAACTGGTCCGATTCCTCTTCATAGAGAATACGCCTGATGGCTCCTTTTGTTTTTTCCTTTCGATCCGCCATCTCATACAATATTACGAATTCAGCGACGCCACAAGCCCGGATACCTCACTCACCGACTCATCCAGCGCTTTTAGAAGCCTTTCGAGATCCTCTCCGCCGATCCCAAGCGCGGGTTCGACCCGCAGCACACTTTGATCGTTCAGGGTGAATGATACAAGAATTTTTCTTGCCGCGAGTGAGGATATCATAAGTCCGCCGGTATCGCTGTCTGAAAATTCAATTCCGATGAAACATCCCTTTCCGCGGACATCGACGATCATATCCGGGTACTTCCGCTGAATCTCCTTCAAAGCCTGAATAATTAATTCTCCTGTTTTCGCGGCTTTTTCAGGAAGACCCTCTTCGATAATGACATCCAATGTCGCAATCGCCGCGACACACGCAAGAGGATTGCCGCCGAATGTCGTGGAGTGTATCAATGGATTTTCCTCGAAGACCTGCCATACTTCCGGGGTTCCGAGAATCGCTCCGATCGGCATTACGCCGCCGCCGAGAGCTTTTGCGAGGGTCATGATATCCGGCTCGATTCCCCAGTGCTCGCACGCGAACATTTTTCCGGTCCTGCCCATCCCGCTCTGAACCTCGTCGGCGATCATAAGCACGCCTTTGTCCCTGCAGATTTCCTGGACCTTTGGAAGGTAGTCGTCCGGCGGGATATGAATTCCGCCCTCGCCCTGGACCGGCTCGAAAATAAATCCGGCAGTATCGTCATCGATGGCATCTGCAAGCGCGTCAGCATCAGCGTACGGGATCATCTTCGTTCCCGGTATCAGCGGACGGAACGGCTCCTGGAAAGCCTCTCGACCGGTCACGGACAGACTGCCGAGCGTTTTCCCGTGGAATGCCTTTTCGGTGTAGATAAATCCATGTTTTCCAGTTTTCAATCGGGCGAGTTTGAGTGCTCCCTCGATCGCCTCGGTTCCGGAATTGCAGATAAAGGAATATTGCAGATTACCCGGAGCCAGAGAAGCCAGTTTCGCGGCTAGTCTTGCGTTTGGCTCATTCAGAAGTACCTTGCTCGAAAGCGGCATTTTCTCAAGTTGATTTTTTACAGCTTCGATAACCTTTGGATGCGAATGTCCGAGAGCGAAGACCCCGAATCCGCCGAGGCAGTCGACGTAATCGTTTCCGTTAACGTCAAAGACATGAGAACCGGATGAATGGTCCTCGACGACATCATATCCCATGAACGCCAGAAGTCGCATCAGCGAGGGATTGACGTGATTCATATACAGCTCGGTAATTTCAGCATTAATGCTTTGCGGATCAGTCATGACGGTTGACCTCGATTTCAGGAGTACGAGTATAACGCGGTTGATGTATACTTGCACAGCTATGTCAGCAAAGTTTTTTTCAACCGATACTCCTATTTATGTCGAGGCGACCCGAAACAACCGTCGGGAGGCTGTGCATGTGGCTCATGTCGTGCTTGCCGACCCATCCGGAAATATTCTGGGACGGTTCGGGGACCCGCATTATGAGACCTATGAGAGATCGCTTGCGAAACCAGTTCAGCTTATAACGGTGATGCTTCTCCGTCCGAAGCTTCTCGATGAATGCTCGGATGAGGAGATCGCGGTCATGGCATCGAGTCATTCGGGCGAGGCTGCGCATATTGAAACCGTGCGCGGACTTATCGACCGCTACGGACTGAACGAAGATGATCTGCTTTGCGGTTACCATCCGCCGTTCGTGCCAAGGGCGAACTGGGAGCTTGGACGGAAGAATATCGAGTTAAGCCCAATATATCACAATTGCTCAGGCAAGCATGTCGGGATGCTTCTCGCGTGCCAGACGAAGGGATGGTCTTCCGAGGGATACAACATGCCGGAACATCCCATGCAGGTTGCGAATAACGAGACAATGGCGCGTTATGCGAATACTGTTCCGGAAAAACTTGTTTGCGGAGTCGATGGCTGCGGGGTTCCGTCATGGTGGATGGACCTTCAGATGATCGCGACCGTATCCGCGCGTTACAGCGATCCGGAATTTGGCGGGGATTTTGAAAAGAAGGTCAGGGAGCGGATATTCGACGCCTATCACAAAGCTGCGTGGTTCACATCGGGAACGGATCGTTTCGGTACTCCATTCAACGCGGAAAGCGACGGCAAATGGCTTGGGAAGATCGGCGGGGAAGCGGTTTTCGGTGTGAGTATCAGGGGAAGATCGCTGGGGATCGCGATAAAGGTAATGGATGGAAATAAACGCGCGCTGGGTCCGGCACTTCTCCATGCGATGAAGACATGGGACCTGATTACCGACGATCAGCTTGCGAGACTGGCTGACTGGGTTAACGTGCCACGTAAAAATGCACCCGGTACACTGGTTGGTTATATGCAGGTAGTGCAGTAAGTCGTATGGGTTCGGGGACAGGCACCTGATTTTACCGTATGGGCTTATGATTGAGGGGACACTTTTTTTTGCCCCGCAGATCAATGAATAATTCAAGGTCGCAGAAGGCAAAAACAAAATGTCCCCGGACATGAATAAATTTTTATTAATAGGATTAGCCTAAACTTGTTCTGAATATTATTGGGGACACCTTGTTTTTGCTTTCGATACATTTGAATTTTTTAAAGATCTTCAAGGCAAAAAAAGGTGTCCCCGAAATCGATTTCCATACTGCCAGTCCCCGTATCTCAAAATTTTTAATGAATATACCCCAGCGCTTTCAACTGCTCGATTGATTCGGGATCGAATTCCTGCATAAAGTCATCGCGACTGAATCCCCGGATACCCCAGATATACATGCCCGGCGGCAGTTTCAATTCCCCGATCGGCATTTCAGGACCCAGCGGATAATCTTCAATTCGCACCGATGCGTGCCCGGACGGTTCCGAATCGAGAGTTCCATAAGGATAGAAATAATCCGGCTCGATTTTTCCATCGACAAGCACCGATGCGTCCAGCGCGACATCCCCTCCGGACGGGAAGACCGTGAAATGCTTGTCGATTCCCAGTTCCGGCAACTCGTTTGAGATGACGAATGTCATTGTATTGCCGTCGACTGAATAACTGTCGGAATCCGTCAATCCGAAAGCCTGGATATTTTCAATTCCTGTCGAGAACTCAAGGCTTCCGGTGAACTGTTTCGATGACTCAGTGAAACTTCCCATGAACCAGATATGAAATATCGATCTGTCGGGAAGCATCGCGATAGCCATCGCCTTTGACAGCCCGTTCGCGATCTCGGGATTTGCATCCCGGATATCCACAGTTTCATCAGGATCGTTTTCGAGATCGTAGAGACGGGTTTCGCCTGTGACAAAATCATAGATCGCCTTATACGGCCACTGTACCGCGAACTTGCGATCGGTCCCGCGATTGTTTCCCTCACCGAAAATGATCCGGTCGTTCCCGATGTTACCAAGTACGGCATCCTGAAGGGGATCGCCCTCAAGCGTATCGGGGATCGGCATTTGAAGATATTGAAGGATCGTCGGGACGATATCCATGTTTCCAACGCATATGTCTGTTCGTTCTCCATGCGGAAAACCGGAACCTCTGACCATTAACGGCATCCTGACCATTTCCTCGTAATGGGTGTGACCATGCTCGAAACCGTCATGATCAAAAAATTCCTCACCGTGGTCTGACGAGATAATTATCAGTGTTTCATCGAACAAACCGTTTGCTTCAAGATACCGGAACAGGTTGCCCAATGCCTCATCGACGCTGGCGACCTCACCGTCATAAAGATTCCTTACGTGCCTGATTTCATTATCAGGCGGAGCGGTTTCGCAGGATTTCCATTCCTCGTCCGCATGAAAGGCATATCCGAATGGACCGGAATAATTCGGATCGCAGAGAAGTCCCGCGTATTTTTCCGGAGGAGTGTAGGGACCGTGCGGGTCGAGAAAATGAAGGAAACAGAACCAGTCGCGGTCTTTCGTTCGGGAAATATATTCGATGGTTTGATCCACCGATGCCTGCGGGGATGCTGTGAATCGGAACCAAAGCTCGTCCATTCCCTGGTGAAATCCCGATTGGTTATTTCCGAGATATGTATTGCTGCAGATCGTAGCGGTCGCGTAGCCTGCCGGGCGAAGCATCTCGCCGATCGTAACGGCATCTCCGGGAATTCGTCCGGAGTGGATCGTCGTTCCGATGACCGATGGCAGTCCGCCTGTCACAATGCTCGCGAAGGATGGAAGGGTCCAGGAGCTTTGCGACCATGCATGGGTGAATGTCGTCGCGGTGTAGCTGAACGCGTCCAGTTTCGGCGTGACAATTCTCTTCCCGCCGTAAACCGAGACACTGTCGGCTCGAAGTGTATCCACACCGATGAGAAGCACATTTCGATGGTTTCTTTCATCCGGATAATAAATCGCCGGAGCG
>CBDUUJ010000276.1:0-4469 GCA_965370205.1 uncultured bacterium | reverse complement strand
CGCGAGAGTTCCGATCGATACGATCAGGATCATGTCGATGATGATTCGATATTTCACCGGATCGGTCGCGGCTCTCCAGATTGTTATCGCAAACCCGATATTCAGGATGCCCATGAGATTCGCGGACCAGACATCGTATGTGTTCGACGGGTCATACTGCGAAATGCCCATCATGGTCACAAGGTACCATTCCGGATAAATCAGGTGTGTGAGTCCCCAGTAGAAAAAAAGGATCACCGCGATAGCTTTCAGAAGAAGCGGCAGAAGCGGATGGTGTGCAGGGGATATTTCTGTGTCCGTTTGAGACATTGAAGATCACCGTCTGAATGAAGTCGGATTATGATACCATGTATGGCCCATTAAATATCCTGGAGGAGCAACTGAAATGACACGCGATCCCGACTGCATTTTCTGTAAAATCATAGCTGGAGAAATCCCGAGCCAGATAATCTGGGAGAGTGAAACACATCTCGCGTTTCTCGATATCTTCCCGCTGAGAAAAGCGCAGACCGTTGTGATTCCGAAGGACCATCTTCACTCGTCGATTTATGCCCTTCCCGATGACGCTTACAATGGATTGATGAGGGCGGCGAAAGATGTCGCGACGCTTCTGGAGGAGAAACTGGGCGCTGAGCGGACGATGGTCGTGGGTGAGGGTCTGGAGATCGATCATGTTCATCTGAAACTGTATCCGCGATTTCGGGGGGAGTCCGGACTCGTGCATGGCGGTCCGCCTGCCGACAGCGATGGACTTACGGAACTCGCGGAGAAGATTCGGGGGAGCTGATTATCTCTGTACTTGTTGCCGTATATGACTCTGTGTTAAACTCCCATGGTCCCCGGTGGGGACTGATCTTTTCAGGGGTGAAATGAAATGATAAACAATCTGGACGCAGATGGTGTCAGGCAGAAAATCGAAACTGAAACAGTAAAGAACGACGCTGTTCACGCGATCTGTGACAATATCGCAAATATGGCAACCAGCTACGGAATAAATCCGGAGGCGAGCGGACTTGAGTTCACGTCGACGACCGAGGTCAGGGGATTTCCGAATCGCTGCCGCATGAAAATTTTCGAGCCGGAAGAGAACAGGCTCATGGCATGGTTCTACAAGCCGAGCGCCGTTCATTTTTCGCGCGACCGTTACTCGCTCGGCGGGGTTGTCTGGGAGCTTGACAAGGTCGATCTGCTGTCAATCGGGAAGGATGTCAATGAGTGGCTGTACTGGCTCGATTCGGGACTCGATCCCGAGAAGCGTCCGGGCAACTGGAAGAGCGCGGTACCGTACGATATTCCGGATTGATGTTTTGTATTATCAGCACCCACAAGCATCATGCTCAGCTGGCGCCTCGCATAATGCTTGAAGGTGCCACCCGTCAGGGTCGGAAAAAAAATAATGAGATCCGGTACCCCACCCTTTAGGGTGGGTTGCTTTATTTAAGTGTCTTGCGCCCACCCTGAAGGGTGGGGTACCGGAGAAAAATCCAATTTTTCTATAGCAATGCGTGTTTTTTCCTTTTTAGACATTTTTATTTCTTTTCCGCGTATAATCTTACCCGATCATGCGTAATCTGAAATCAATATTCCGCGAGTCGGTCACGCTTGCGATGTATATGGGTCTTGTCTTCGCCGGATGGCAGACCGCGCTTGCCGCAGGATCGATGCCGCATCAATTGTCGACCCCGATTACCTGGATACATTTCATGCTCTATTCACTCGGTGGATTTGTCCTGTTCGGATTCGTGCTGCTGATTCCAGGGATCATTGTCGGGTTGCTTGTCGGCCTGTTTAAAAAGAACTGGGAGACAATATCGATTCGGAAATTCCTTCTCGCGGGTGCTATCGGGACCGGGATAATACTTGTTGTTGTGGCGTTGAGACAGGGACTTGTTCTGCCGGTGATAATGTCGGCGGGTTCCGGGGGCATGCCGGTTGTGATTGCAGTCGGTCTGATCCTGCTTTCGTATCTGATCGGAACCGCGCTTGCTGTCGGTGCTCTCGCGATGTTTGAATCCCGCCCGGCCCGTTCGCAATGGTGCATGTTATGGGGATGGTGGCTGTTTATGGCGTTTGTCCCGCCGTTTGCGTTATCCGCGAGAGGTCTGCCGTCGTTTATTGAGGGTGTGATTATTTTCGTTGTTGCGGTAGTTACGATTTTCGTTCTTATCAGGTTTCTTCCGGGATTATATGAGTGGCTTCAGAGGGGAAGGGTCGCGCGATGGTCGACCGCGACGGGAATTCTTTTTCTCATTTATCTTGTGACGGTCCCGTTTCCGAATCCATCTCCAGCCGGGCAGCTCGCCGATTCCGGATCGCCGCCTGTAATTCTCATTTCAATCGACACGCTCCGTCCCGATGCAATCGACTGTTATCCATCGGGCGATACGCTCCGTCTCGGCACACCGAATATACAACGCATTGCCGATGACGGCGCGGTGTTTGACCGTGCATATTCAACCGCGCCGTGGACCGTTCCGAGTGTCGGGAGTTTTATTTCGGGGCTTCCACCGGGCGCACATGGGGCGGTCGATGACGCAAGCAGTGTTCTCGCTCCGGGAGCTACGACGATTGCGGAAATTCTTGGATCCAATGGCTATGCGACCGGCGGATTTGTTGTGAACGCGATGCTTGGTCCCGGAAGCGGAATGGAGCAGGGATTCGATGTTTTCGATGAGGAAATGCACATTCACCGTGACGGTCGCAGGCTTCTGTTCCAGAGGCTGATTGACCGTATACGGCTCTACTGGCCCGATCCGGTCACGCCGAACGATAACCCGGTTATGGAACGCGATGCGGTTTGTCGCGCAAGTCGATTTATACGGAGTCACGCAGGCGAACGTTTTTTCCTCTGGCTGCACCTTTTCGCGCCGCACTCATCGTGGATTCCGCCGATGGAGTATCGCAAAAGGGCTGCGGATGAACTGGGGATTGAAGTATCGCGACGTGACATCATGCGGCAGCCTCTTCTCAAGGACGGCACGACTCCGGTGACTCCCGATGTGCTTGATGGTGTTTATGCGTTGTATGCGGGCGAGGTCGCGTTTACTGATGACAATGTGGGAAAAATAATCGAGGAGCTTGAAGCGCAGGGCATTATGGATGAATGCCTTTTTGTTATCACGTCCGATCACGGCGAGGAATTTTTCGAGCACGACCGTATCGAGCACGGGTATTCGCTCTATCCGGAACTTCTTCATGTCCCGCTCATTATGAAACTGCCGGGGAAGATCGACGGGTCAACACGAATTCCCGAAATGGTTAGCCTTGTCGATCTGGCGCCGACAATTCTCGATCTTGTTAGCGTTCAACCGGAACTGGACGGTCGTCCGGCTGAATTCACCGGACGAAGCCTGGTTCCATTGCTGCGCGATGAAACATTGGACGCGATGCCGGTATTTGTTGAGGACCCGTTGCTTTTCGACAGGGGGATACAGGGAGTTTTTCTGGATGATTTTTATTACATCGGTGGAAGCGGCGCGGTGATGCATCCGAGGCTGTATGATCTGAGAACCGATCCTGGAGCGTGGTATGACATCCTGCGTGATTACCCGGATGAAGCCGAGCGGATGTCGATATTTCTGGATGAATATACCGACATGTGCGAATCGATTGCCGAGAGGGTCGGGGCATTCAAAAACGGCGGGAATATTGAAGGCTTGAGAAGTCTTGGGTATTTGAATTGATTAGAAAAAAGGCTACAACTAATCATATTATGAGCAGATGTTTTTATTGTTGATAAAAATCCTCAACCCGTTATACTCACATCGGGGAAAACCGTTATGAAAGACAAGCGTTCATCAGTGGGAATATCATTATCCGTGCTTCTGCTTGCCGTGCTTCTGCCGTGGATGATCTCCTGCGGTGGAGGGAACGGCGAGGAAGCTGAGGAGGTCGAGCGCGAGGATATCACCGCGGTCGAGGTTTACTCCGTTCAGCGGATGGACATGGCTCGGCATCTCGATTTTTCCGGTATCCTTGAAGCCGGGGGCGATGTGACGGTCAGCGCGGAAACCGGGGGAAGTATTGCGAGAGTACCGGTGAAAGAAGGCGAACCGGTTCATTCCGGGGATTTGGTTATCAGGCTCGATGACACGTCCGCGCGTTTCTCCCATCAGGCCGCGCTCGCGCAATTGGAGGGAGCGGAATCGACGCTCGCGATCGCCGAGGACCCGATGAGGGCGGGGCAGATCGCGCAGCTTGAAAGCGCTCTTTCAGCGGCGGAAGCACAATTCGATGTCGCGGAGGCCGGACTCGAACGCGCACAGAATCTTTATGATGAGGGTGCGATATCCGAAGCCGATCTCGAAGTCGCGGAAGCCGGATACGAAGGCGCGAAGGCGGGTCGCGACAGCGCGAGGGAGATTCTCGATCTCGCGCTTGAGGGAAGTCGCGAGGAGGAACTCGAAGCGGCACGTAGCGCGGTCGATGCGGCGCGCGCGAATCTCGGACTCATGCGGGACATGCTGGAC
>CBDUUJ010000275.1:0-4503 GCA_965370205.1 uncultured bacterium | reverse complement strand
CCCTTCACACTCTGAGCGAATGCGGCCTTATCCGGGTGATCGGCCAGAAGGATACGCTCGGCAACCCGTATCTGTATGGAACGACCGACGAATTCCTTCATCACTTTGGACTTGGGGATGTCAACGAGCTTCCCCCTCTCGAATTCGAGCGGGAAGGGCTTACCCCGCCGGATTTAACTCCACCGGATTCACCAGCCGACGATGCCGAAAAAGATAAAGCCATGAAGATACCGGAAACCGGCAACGGCGAAGCCGAGGGGGAGATCACGCCGGTCGATTTTGATATAGCCGATGAAGTTATTGAAACAGACACAAATGTGCAGCAGAAAGGCGCGTAGAATACCGTCCGCACTATTTTCGGTAGGTATAATCAGCCTTCTTTTTTCTCTGCCTGTCATTACCGGACCCTCCCCGCCCATACTCGACTGTCCGTCTTATCTTCTTATGGATTCGGAAACCGGAGAGGTTATATACGGACGGAATATCCACACTGTCAGGGCACCGGCAAGCACGACAAAAACGATGACCGCACTGCTCGCGATCGAGTCGGGCAATCCGAACGATCTCGTTACAGTGAGCTGGAACGCGGATGCCGAGCGCGGTTGCAGCCTGGGAATTCTGGAGGGTGAAACGATCCCGCTCGATGATCTCACATGCGCCATGCTGGTGAAGAGCGGTAACGATTCCGCGATTGCCATTGCGGAGCATATCGGTGGAAGCGTGGACGATTTTTGCGATCTCATGAACGCGCGCGCGTGGGAACTCGGCATGAAAGATACATACTTCGTGAACCCGAACGGCATGCCCGATCCGCCGAATTATCGTCACACGTCAACAGCCTTCGACCTCGCACTGCTCGCGCGCGAATGTATGAAACACCAGGAGTTCCGGGAGTATGTGGCATTGAGCGAGATACATTTCGACAGGTTCGGTGACAGGGACGATGTGACTTTCGAGAGCACCAACCGTCTGCTTGACGACTATCTGCTTTGCGACGGCATCAAGACGGGATATACCGATCTTGCGGGTTTCTGTCTTGTCGGAAGCGCGACATACCGTGAAAAGACACTGATCGCCGTAGTGCTCGGATGCGAGCGCAACCGTCAATGGTCCCAGGCGATTGATCTTTTCGAATACGGATTTTCTCTCTACGATCCTGATTACCGGTCATTCAGGGAATTGTACAACCGCAATTCCATTCTGTGATGATAAAGACCAATCCTGTTAAATTGCAATTGATCAGGAGTATCCGGTTATTGAGGGGGACACTTTTTTTTGCCCCGCAGATCCCTGATTAATTCATCGTTGTAGAAGGCAAAAACAAAATGTCCCCGGACATGAATAAATTTTTACTTTCTAAAATTGGTCTTAATACGGCATGAATCACGGGGACATGCCATTTTTCTCCAGCGATATTTTTGACTTTATCATTTGTGTATCAAGGGAAAAATGCCTTGTCCCCGAAGTTAATAAAAATGTGCTTTCAATTAGAGACTGCATAAGATATGTCTCTGGAAACTCAGTATTTATGATGGTATTCTCAACCGTCTGATATTGTCTCGATGTTTAAGATGTTTAATCGGAAGGCGATATCGCGACATTAAGGATAGACTGCAAAGATAGACTGTAAACGATATGCGTCCATGGTATAGATATTCAGAGAAGACCGACGATTACCAGGATTACCGGCAGGTACAATACATCACGCCGTTTTCGCGCGTCTGGGGCTACGGAGCCAGGGTCACGATTACGCTGATTATTATCAATGTTGCCATCTGGCTGATAATGGTTATCACGGACGGGCTTGGCTGGCTTCCGCTTGTCGACTGGTGGTACGAGTACTTCGCGATGTCCCCGGAAAATGTGCTTCACAAATGGCGCATTCATCAGATAATCACCTCCGTATTTCTCCATGATTGCTTCAGCATCCTGCACCTTGCTTTCAACATGTATTTATTATGGATGTTCGGGACGAGAGTCGAGCGCACGTTCTCATCAAGAAGATTCCTTGCATTTTTCCTGATCTGCGGGATCGGCGGAAGCCTTTTATCACTCCTGGCAAGATCGCTTATGGGTGATTTCGAGACGCCATCCATCGGAGCGTCCGCTGCGGTTTTCGGAGTGCTGGTGGCATATGGATTCCTGTTCTCCAACGATAAACTGCTTCTATTTTTCGTTATTCCGGTTAAGGCCTGGAAATTAATACTTGCTTTCATTATTCTTGAAACCCTTCTGATCATTCTGCAACTGCTGCATGTCGATCTCGGACCGCTGAGTGATGTCGATCACTGGGCACACCTTGGAGGAGCCGGAGTTGCGGCGATCTGGATGCTGGTCCTGACCAGGCGGAAGGGAGATAAGACGCATCACGGCTGGTTTCACAGCAAAAGGACAACAGTTCCTCCAAAAGGAAAAAAAGGCTTCAGAGTGATAATTACAAAACCGAAACCCACGAGCGAAGATCATCCGGAAGGCACGGACAATGAACCGCCGCCGGACTGGTTTAAATTATAGACAATGACAGGTGATCCTGAGAAAAAAGAACGGCTACTCACTGTTCCGCATCCTCTGGAAGCGCTCTCTCTTCTTGCCCTGTCAGGCGCGCTGATTCTTTTCATCATCTCGATTTTAAAAATATTTGAAATCCAGTACGGTGTGGATTTCGGCGAGGGTTATCTCGCGAACATGTCGCAAGAGATGGTCAGGGGGCACAATCCGTATCACTCGCTCGACCATCCCCCGTGGATCGTTTCCTCCTACCCTCCTCTCTTCCCGCTGATAAACGGACTCATCATGGCGTTGCTGGGTCCGAGCCTGCTTCCGGGAAGATTCATCGCGGCGGTATCACTGATCGGCATTCTCGCGACATCGGTTCTCATACTCAGAAGGCTGGGAATCGGAGCAACCATCGCGGTTCTCGCTGCAGGGATAATGCTGGTTTTCCCATGGAGCGTGCAATGGGCGCAGGTGGTCAGGGTCGATACACTCGGGATTCTCCTGACACTCTCCGGATTGTACATCTGGATACGTTCCGACAAACCCGGCGATGCGGTTCTCGCGGCGGTCTTCCTGTCGCTCGCGGTTCTCACAAAACATTCGCTTCTGGCCGCGCCGCTTGCGATACTTGTTCACGCGTTTATTACAAAAGACCGACGGCGAATCATGCTTCTGGCATTGCTGCCGATTCTGATTGGCGGATCGTACGGAATTATCAACCTCCTGACCGGCGGCGGCCTGTTCGATCATCTGTTCACCTACACCGCCAACGCATGGTTCATGAAAAGATTCACCTCGGGACTCGGCGAGTATTTCAAGGTCACATGGATACTGCAGATTATCGCGATCTCCGCACTGCTGATTCCGGGAATCGCAGCCGGGCATCGTAAAATCCTTGGATGGTATTACCTCTTCACGACTCTGACTCTCACGGCATATGGATTTGAGGGTTCCGACACCAATTATTTCATCGAACCATTGCTCGCGACCGCTCTACTCGCGGGACTGGCACTCGATCATTTCACCGAATCCCCCGAAATGAAAATTTCTTCCTTCAGGGGAATTCCCTCAGCTCAAACCATCGCCTATGGACTCATTCTTACGATCTTCATTCTGGGAAGATTCATTAATGCGTCCGATTACAAAATCCATCGCGTAACACCGGACAAGCTCAGTAACGGCCAGTGGCTTATGCGCATGGCCGCGGATGTCGGAGGCGATGTACTTAGCGAGGACGCGAGTTTTCCATTTCTCGTCGGGAAAGAAGTGGTTTTCCAGCCCTACATAATGAGCCTGCTCTCCCGAACCGGTAAATGGGATCAGGATGAGTTTGTCTCGACAATCCGCGACGGTAAATACTCAATGATCATCCTTCGTGTCGACCTCACCGATCCCTACAACACGGAGCGGAGAGGCGGGGTATTCGAGATGGCGGGATTCGATCGATGGACTGAAGAGATGGAGGACGCGATTATCGAGAGATACAGACTTCAGGGCGGCACGGATGTCGGCGTGGGAAATCATCTGTGGTATGTGTATTTCCCAAGGGATCTCCTGGAGAACGATTCTCCCACAGATAACACTTTGTATTTCGAAAGCATTGAATGAAAGATTACGCACAGTAGTGCGGTATTGTTAATAAATTGAAGTTGTATTCCGGTACCCCACCCTTTTGGGTGGGTTTCAGATTTTATACGCTTCTCACCCACCCTAAAGAGGGTGTCTCAGAATTATGAACCTACTGGTCTATTAATAAACTATCGATTGATTTTAACCCGTAGAACAGCACGGCAGTGCGTTATAGGGCGCATTATTAGCAAAAAAGACGCACTGCCGTGCTGTTCTACGGTTTATTGTATTTTCTGTAGCGAGCAATCCATTCTTTTCACGAATTGTGAGACAGCCCCTAAAGGGTGGGATACCGGATTATGAAACACCCACCCTAAAGAGGTTGTCTCAGAATTATGAACCTACTGGTCTATTAATAAACTATCGATTGATTTTAAC
>CBDUUJ010000274.1:0-4508 GCA_965370205.1 uncultured bacterium | reverse complement strand
CTGTTCTACGGGATTTAATTTTTCGTGTTATTTTTTAAATCGAAAAAACCTCATCTAGATACAACATTTGATACATAAACACCTTATCTCCCGGAAAAAGCACGCCCGGGACGCACTGCCGTGCTGTTCTACGGGATTTAATTTTTCGTGTTATTTTTTAAATCGAAAAAACCTCATCCAGATACAACATCTGATACATAAACACCTTATCTCCCGGAAAAAGCACGCCCAGCAGTTCCGCGACATCGTCGGGGATATCCCCCATCTCAACACGGAGCCTGTCGAAACTCCTGTAGCCGGTGGTTATCGGTGTGAGCACTCTCATGGGAATGTATACCGGGGCTTTACCTTCATATTCATGGATTGCCATCTGCCCATCGGTGATTTCAAATATCAAGCTACCGATCTCGCACTCGATAGCGATTGTCCCGGTGTAATTGAAAAATCTGGATCTGGATATTCTTTCATTGAGTTTATCTGTCATTCTCTTAAGAAGAAAAACCGGATCGTTCAGTCTCACCATTCCGCCCCAGGTTCCCTTCCAGATATCCGCAGGCGATGAAATACGCGCTCCAAGATGATAGAGCCATTCCCCGACCGGCATCCGTGGATGATGGTGAAAATCAAGCCGATCGAGTTCAGAATACTCTTTGAAAAGCCCCAGAACGATATTCCTGAGTGAACCGGCCGAGGACACGGCGATCTCCCAGACCTTTGGAACGCCGTCCGCATCGGCGGCGACGAACGCGTAACCGCCCGTCGGGTCATCAAGCACCCACCAGCCGTGCTTCCCATTTTTGCATGTTCCGGATGTAAGATGAAAATACCATTCCCAGACTGAATCATCCCGAACATGGCACCCGTTGAGATCGATATTGTAAACGCGATAGAGTTTTTTAATCCCCTGATAATCGCCCGGTTCGGCACGGCGGATCGTTTCGGTGGGTCCCCAGCCATTCGTGCAGGATTTCGGCAGGCTGATATAGGCTGTGCTGTGATTTGGATATCCGTAATAGTAATGGAATCGTTCGTAGAAATTTGGAATTCCCCAGAGGAAGCTGATCGGGATTTTATCCGCCCGCATTGTTTCGAGCCGGTCGTTCATCAGAGTGGTGGCATGTCCGTTGTTGCGATGTTCCTCAAGGGTTCCGACCAGGCCGATCTCGCCGGCATCGATGGTTGAGCCATACCACTGGATCGTATGCCTGAGAAGGCTGGTCCCGGCGATAATGCCGTTGTTATCAAGAAGAAAACGATGATATTCGGGTCTGTTGCTGGCTGGATTCAGAACGAAAAGCCTTTTCCAGAAATCCCCGGTGTCACCGTGAATCTGCAAATTGAAAGCGATAAGTTCATCGAGCCTGTTATCAATATCAAGCGAGCTGATTTTTAATTCTGTCACAGGTTCCCCCTGGAATTCAGTAATAGTTAAGAGAGCCAAAAATTTAAATGATAATAAAAAAAATTAGATGCTTCTTTATGCATCACGGGTCTTTTGAGTAATGCAGCCAATATGGTAACATACGTCGCCTGAAGACAGGAGAATTATCTTATGAAAATCCTGATAGAACTGTACGATCACCGTTACGATCTCTGGAATTATCCTGAATGGGCGCTTGGTGAGGTCAAAGCGCTGGCATACGATCATGAGGTGATATTAATAGCCTCCGATGAGCAATTGCTTGAGCACCTTCCGGATACCGAAGTTTTTTTCGGATGGGTAATCTCCGAGGAGAATTTCAAATTGGCGGAGAAGCTCAAGTGGCTGCACTCGGCGACCGGCGATGTGCGCAACCAGCTTTATTCGACATTTCTTGAGAGCGATGTCACTCTCACCATGTCGCGGGGGACGAGGGCTGTCGCGATGGCCGAGCACGCGCTGGGCATGATGATCTATTTCGCCCGCCAGTTCCATATCTGTGTCCGTAACCAGATGCGCGCTCACTGGGCGCGAGGAACCGCGTGGGATCATTTCCCGAATTTCAGGGAGCTTGACGGGTCCACGCTTGGGATAATCGGGCTGGGACGTATCGGTCGGGAGCTTGCCAAACGGGGCAAGGCTCTTGGGATGAGGGTAATCGCCACCACGAAACGCGATCCGAGCACAAAGCCGGATTATGTCGATTTTGTCGGTCCCCCCGAAGACCTTCCGGTACTGCTTGAGGAATCGGATTTCATAGTGTGCTGTGTCCCCGAAACAGGCGATAACGACACTATCATGGGCTACGAGCAGTTCAAGCGGATGAAGAAGACATCATATTTTTTCAATGTGGGTCGCGGCAGCGCGGTGAATGAAGATGAGCTTGTGGAAGCTCTCATGGACAGCCTGATTGCCGGTGCAGGCCTGGACAGCTTCGAGCGTGAGCCTCTTCCCGATGAGAGCTATCTGTGGCGGCTCGAAGGCACCCTGATTACTCCAAGGATATCCGGAATCGGTCCGTACTTCTGGGAGCGCACCCATAAGGGATTCCTTGATAACCTTCGGAATTATCTTGCGGGGGAGACCCTTGAGAATTTAATCGATAAGGAGGCCTGGCTGAAAAGCGAGAGGGTTGAGAGGCTACATGAACGTCCCGATGATGATTTTGATATCAAGGGATGAATGTATGGGATAATTTCCGGATCATAATTTTAGTGCCAGTCCGATATCTGCCGAAAACGGCGGATTTTTTTATGCGTATCAGAATGCGCCGTTTATCGATTGTGACTGTTGCAAAATGCGCCGAAAATCTCTTGAGATAATGTATTTACATACCTGAATTCCGGTATTTTTTATATGAATTCCCCTTAAAAACAGCTTTATATCGTGGCTTTTTAGTGTAAATGGATCGTGCTGTTATCAATGTCTCAACCGATGGATTTTGGCATGATTTGTGTTATCTAATTTAATACGATATTTACGGGGGGGAGTTTTCATTTACTCAATTCAGTCTGAAAGGGTATACAAAAACCGAATTTAAGGCCTATATCTCCTACGTCCGTTCCGGCTGCGGCCTCCAATAACCCGCAGCCGGTTATTAAGAAAATTTGCCTTTTTAATACACCACAGATCCTCCTTAGCACCTTTTCCCGCATTTAGCCCACCAGCCTCCTAGGTGGGCCTCTTTTATTTGTAGAGCCGGCAGGGATGCCAGCGGTACAGCCGGCAGGATGCCAGCGGTACAGCCGGCAGGATGCCAGCGGTACAGCCGGCAGGGATGCCAGCGGTACAGCCGGCAGGGATGCCAGCGGTACAATTGGGTGCCGGCACAGGATGCGGGCTTTACAATGGAATAACTTGCATATCGTGTTTGTCTGTCGATAATATGAACTGACGTGTTTATCGAATATCATCCGGATCATCTCCAATCTCTTGCTGACCTGTATTCAGGCTATGCCGCCGGGTCTCAGGGTCTTGTTGCTTTCCCAAAGGAGCACTGGGAGGGGATTTTTACCGATCCCGGTGTGGACCCGCGCCGCGATCTGATTATTGTGTCCAGATCTGAACGAGGAGCCGGCAGTAATTCACGAGGAGCTGGCAGTAATTCACGAGGAGCTGGCAGTAATTCACGAGGAGCCGGTATCGATCCTGCGGCATTCGGCTGGATTTATACAAAGCCTGCTCCGTCGCATGTGTATCTGCGTGGACCATATCTGTCCCCGGATGATCCCGATATACACCGGCTTATTGATACGGTCCTGAAAAAGGCTGTGGAACGGGCTGCTGAGTGCGGTGCGGGACATATCGAGGGAAGGGCTCTCTATCCTGTGTGGGTGGAAGCGTATGAAAGAGCGGGATTCCGGAATATGGGCGCGTATGAGCGCTGGCGTATGTTCCCGCTGAAGGGCACGGTGATGCAGTTTGCGCCACCCGATGGGGGACATGTTCGGGGCTGGGAAAGTGTGTCGGACATCCCAATCCTCATGAAGCTGTTTTCGTCCGCGTTTGAAAATCACTGGGATTATATACCTCCCAGGCTGGAGGATTACAGGGAGATTTTCACCGACAGGAAATTTGACCGGAGGCTTGTAGAAATCGCCCTGGATAATGGGGTGCCGGCAGGTTATATATTCGGGCAGTCGATTCCGGATTACTCTTCACCGACAATCCTGGGAGCGTATTTGGTCTCAATAGGGCTTGATCCGGTTTACAGGGGCAGGGGATGGGGGAAAGTTCTGCTTTCACGATGGCTGAGGGCGTGCTATGACTCAGGCCTGCGAGCGGTGGAGCTTGACGTGGATGAAGGCAACGATGTCGCGAAGTCGCTTTATACGCAATTTGGATTCAGGATGATCCGCACCGAGGGTGTCTGGCGACGGTATCTCGATTCCAACGGTCCCAAACGAAACAATTCCGATTGAAAGCCGTAATCCACGCGATTTCCATTGCAATGATCGTCGAGCCGCGATAAAATCTGTACCTCTAAAAATCATAAAGGGGACAGTTGAATGAAGCTGTTTATCGATACTGCGACTGTGGAAGAAATCCGTACAGCGATGAGCTGGGGGATGCTGGACGGTGTCACGAC
>CBDUUJ010000273.1:0-4519 GCA_965370205.1 uncultured bacterium | reverse complement strand
CGGGTTACCCGGTAACGAGTGCCAAAGCTTATCATCCGATGTTTACCGCTACGAAAGACTTAGTCAAAACTCCGATCTGGATGGGCGATCCCTATGGTTACGAACTTACATACACCGAAAGTATTACTGTTGATAACTATGATGATTTAATCCTTGAAGCTATTGTTACCGGTGGCGGATATGACGCCTACAAACTTAACGAGAGCTGTCTCCTTAATAATAATTATAAGGGACATGGCTCATTATACGCTTACTGTAAGGAGATGCACGCTAAAGGCCTTGCCAACATGCATATAGGGAATACGTATCAAGTGGAGCAAATCAATCTGGATGTTGAAAATTTCCTGCCAGCTAGACAAACATTTAGGAAGGATGCAGCGGCACTTCATAATGGATATCGTAAATGGCTGGCAGAATTTCAAACTGAGATGGGAAAAAATAGTTGGGATGTATTCGTGCGGTTTTATAATCCCAGTGATGATAACAACGCCCATGGCGATAAGAAGTCATGGATTTTGTACAGTAATCGGGAATGGGCCGTCTATAGCGGCACCAATTCCTTTAACGATATCACCAGTACTGAATGTGAAGCACATGTTTTCTCTCCCCCGGGAGGTGCTATACCGCTTAGTGAATGGGAAAATGGTAACGCCATTACCGCAATGCCAATCGTTTTAATTATTAAAACTGATGCTGGAAGATATTCAAAGCTTTTAATTTCACAGGTAAATGTACAAGATTTGAGTGATTTGTGGATCTTGGGGACGATTTACGAACGATCCAGTGTGTATGTAAATTACCAGTATGTAACATTTAAAACAGATATGGAATCATCTGTCTGGAACGAGAGCACTACGTCTTTTGGGGCTGAGGTTAGTTATGGACCCATAATGCCGGGTTCAACCGTAATGGCAGAGAGTCTTGTATATACAACCTTCGACATTGACACCGCATCAAGACTGTTTATTGAGGAAGATGAGTACTGGAAACAGACTATGACGCCGGATAGCAGTATTGACATTTGGTTCAGGTATTATTCCGGTAATGGCACATGGCCATCTCCCGCTCCAGATGTTGAACTCCTTGGAGATACCCCGGGATGGATGATATTCGCTCATAATAATTTCGATGTCGTTTACGAGGACGTTGATATGAGTGAATTAACGCGCTTGGATGTCACTGTCAGGTCGTTCCCATATGAAAATTATTATTTTATGCCGGATGGTAATTCTTCAGCAACTAATCAGGACTGGATGGTCTACATACAGTCTGACGAAGGACGATGGGCTGCGATTAATATTCATTCTCTCAGCTCAGGATTGACTTATGATCCTGTAACCTGCTTTCATGACGCACAACTGGGCCTTAAATTCAAGATCTTTAAAAAACCGGGAGATTGATGGAACAACGAACAGGAGAGAGATCTGAAATGAAATTACATGAAAAATTGAATGAATGCATAATGGTATTTACCATTGCAGTATTATTTTGCACGATTACTTCATGCAACGGCGGAACCGTGCTTCTCAATGTCACCGATATCTCCGGGCCTGGTTCATTGAATGAGAACCAGGTCGCGGATTACTCGGTCACTGTCACAAACAGCACTGATATCGTCTATAACTGGGCGGTCGATCCACCGTCCGCAGGGACCTTCACCAATGCCAACCTGCCGTCAACGACTTTCCACGCAAATGAAGTCATCGTAAATACAACCGTGGAAATATCGGTTGCGCTCACAGGCAACAAGGTCGATCCGACTGTAGTTTCGAGGGATGTCACAATCGTCGATACCAACCAGGCACCTGTCGCCATGGCTCACTCGGACACTGACAGGATCGGTCACGGTCAGCAGATCCAATTTTACGATGACTCGACCGATCCGGAAGGCAACGACGACATTATCAAGTGGGAATGGGATTTCGATTATAACGGCGGCGCCGGATTCGATCCCGACAGTGAACTAAGGGAACCGAGGCATCAATTCGACGATCCCGGCGACTTCCAGGTACAACTCCGCGTAACCGACACAAGCGGAATAGCTGACATGCTTGATGTGGCTTTCAATATCGAGGTTGTCGAGAATATCGCGCCGGTGATTACAGGTATCCAGCATAACAGAACCACGTCGCAGACCGGTAATATTGATGAGGCCGTCGGGCTGGAGGTTATTTTCGAGGATTACACTCCGCCTGCGGGTCCGCATGACATCATCTGGTCCTGTGATAATGGATACTTCGACGATTACACAAGCCCGACACCATTGTGGTTCCCGCCGGATGATGTCGGGGAATTCGACATCACTGTCGAGGTGATCGATGAGTTCGGGCTTTTGGATTCAGGCTCGGTTCATCAGTGGATTACAGGTTACCCGACACTCAATAACGGAGCAGCACCGGGTAATGTCAATATCTCCCAGAACCTGGATAGCGCATTTGGAGGCGATCTGAATCCTGACGATTACATCCATCCCAACGACACGGAAAACGGCAACGTGATTTTTATTAGCTTCTGGTCCTCCTGGTGCGGAGGCAGCCTCGATGGTATCCCGCTGCTTCTCGATATCTATGATATCTACCGGAACGAGGATGACTACCTGCACCTGATGACAAATGTCGGGGAAACAGAGCAGAATGTCGTGGATTTCGTAAACCTGAACTCGTATGAGGGTCCGTACTGGCTTTTGGATAACACCAGCGCGTATTTCGACCAGATGAGGGGATGGAATCCCGGCTCGATCGACCTTCCTCAGACAATGGTATTCGACCGCGATGGTCACTGCCGCTGGGCGTATGATGGCCAGATAACATGGACAATCGATATGCAACTGGCAATCGAAGAGCTTCTGTAGGGTGACACAACAGATCGGGTTGTGACTGTATCCAATTAATTTATCAATTGGGATAGGTTTCGATTTGGGGTATACTACGCCCGATATCGAATGGCTGCTATTCCTAGCGATAACAGGGAGATCAAGTTTGGAACGTTCGGAGGGGTCTACACTCCAAGCGTCCTGACTATCATCTGCGTTATCCTGTTCCTCAGGACCGGATGGCTTGTCGGTAACTGCGGACTCGTCGGCGCACTTCTGATTATCATGATCGCGCATACGGTCACAGTGGCGACCGGACTCTCCATCTCCTCAATTACGACAAACATAAAGATCGGCGCAGGCGGAGCCTACTCCATTATCGCAAAATCGCTCGGGCTTGAGGTCGGAGGCTCCATCGGCATCCCGCTCTACCTGTCCCAGTCGATCTCAGCCGCTTTCTATATCGCCGGATTCACCGAGGGATTCATCCACCTGTTTCCCCTCGACCATCCCGCGCAGAACGAAGTATTTGTCTCGTTCATACAAAATTCATCTTTCTTAAGTTATTCGCAGTTTATCGCGCTTACCACGTGGGTGATCCTGACCACCATCGCCTATATCGGCGCTCACTGGGCCGTGAGAGTCTACTACCTCATCATGGCCTGTATCGGAATATCGCTGGTCTCGTTCTTCTTCGGAAAATATTCCGGTGACGTTCAACCCGTGATGTGGGGAGCTTTTCAGAACTCACCTGAAAATCCAGAACCATTCTGGACTTCCTTCGCGATCTTCTTCCCCGCGGTCACCGGAATAATGGCCGGGGTCAGCATGTCGGGCGATTTGAAAAACCCCAGGAGGTCGATTCCGCTCGGAACCATGCTTGCCATCGGTACCGGTTTCGTCGTCTACATGGGCGGCGCGATCGCCTACAGCTTCCAGGCCGACACGGACACTCTCCTTACCAATTACTCAATCATGCACAACACCGGCCTGATAAGCTGGCTGTTCTATGTTGGAGTATTCGCCGCGACCCTCTCATCCGCGCTCGGATCGATTGTCGCCGCACCGAGAGTCCTGTACGCGCTCGGTGAACACGGCGTCGTCCCCTTGTCCAAATGGTTCAGCAGAAAAAGCGTGACGGGGCAACCCCGAAACGCGGTACTCCTTACAGGTCTCATCTCGCTGATTTTCGTCTACACCGGCGAGCTGAACACAATCGGCTGGCTCCTGACCATGTTCTTCCTCATCACCTACGGCATGGTCAACCTGGTCACGTTCATCGAGCAGGCGATGGGCATCGTCAGTTTCCGCCCGTCGTTCAGAATCCCGCTATGGGTACCTCTCTACGGAATGCTTTCATGCGTATTCATTATGTTTCTGATAAGCCCGATTGCAGGAATCATCGCAATCCTGATCACATCGGGAATTTATTTCATGCTGATGAACGCCCATCTGAAGAGAAAATGGGGCGATGTTCGAAGCGGGATGTTATCGATCATCGCCGGATGGGCGGCAAGGCAGGCCGTGCATCTCCCGAGGAGTGAAAAATCCTGGATGCCCGACATCCTGCTGCCGATTAAAGATCCCGGCGAATGCGCGAACATTGTCCATTTCGTCAGGGATATTATTTACCCGTTCGGAAGCGTGATCGCGTTCAGCGTCACCACAAACGACCGCCAGAGAAAGCTTGAAAAACTGGACATCGCG
>CBDUUJ010000272.1:0-4522 GCA_965370205.1 uncultured bacterium | reverse complement strand
ACGGACATAAATCCGATAAGAACGCCTTCCTTCGCCTTATCGGTCAAATATCCCAGCTTAATAATAATCGCCCTTACTCCATTGAACGAGTGGAACATAACAGCAGCCATGAAAAGCACATACATGATAAAAACAGTTGGCGTTATCCTTGCCGCGCTTTGTGCCGCTGTCGTTGTCGCGACCGTCCCATGTTGAACAATCAAATGCCAGATCCCGAACATCGCGATCGCGCTTCCGCTTATCACCTGCGCATACCAGAACAGCGTGCCCGAATGTTTCAGCATCACATTGTGTTTCCACGAGACATCGATGTCCTTATATGGCTTGCTGGCGATACGGATACCGTTGATCGTGTGAATCACGAAAATCCCTACCAGTCCGATCACCATGATTATGTAGAACCAGTGCGGAAGAGTCTCGTGCCAGAGCGCGAGCATATCCTCGTAATAATCCTGCCCGAGGAGAATAAAGGCATTATCGATCGTGTGAACGATTATGTATACAACCAGTGCCAGACCTGTAAGTGCCTGTAGAATCCAGAGCCAGGCAGAAAGGGCAAGAAAACGTTTCATATCAACCTCAGACTCGCAGTATCAGAGCATAAAATATCCATGGTTACCTGAAATCGAAAAAAAAATCATGTGAATATTATCACAAGCAGCTATAGTCTTCAAAAAAATATTAACAAAATGATTTTCCGGGTGATTCAGATGGAACCGATCAACATGTCAATGTTTTTCGACCTCATCACCTGTCCATTGCAGGCTTACGATTCTCCATCGATCCCTCATCCTGATAAATGTCAGAATATCCACACCTCTCCCGTTGATATTGTCATTGTTGTAGTTGTAGTCGCAGACAGCGTAGGCGATATTCCTGTAGACCTCGATCTCGCGATTGGACAGGACATCCGAAATGTAATCATTTTCATCGAACACATTCTCCTGTGTCATCTGAAGCCAGTCATCAACAGTAAACGATCTCTGCCTGGTTCCTTCCGATCCATCGCACGCTATCACGGCGTTGGAAAGAAACAGCGGCCTGAGTTCACTGACCTGTTTATTCGAATACGCCTCCTGGAAATCGTCGATTAGTTCGTTGATCTCTTCGATATCATCAGCCCTGGATAATACCTGCTGATTGCCGACTAACCCGACCACCGCAGCCATGATCAGCAGACTGATCGCCAGCCATGCAATATCCCGTCCATGTAAATTCAATTGTTTCATTTGTCACCTCTTAACGCCGGTGTTCAATATCATTCAGCGGGTTTGTCGAACTCCGGGAATATTTCTTTTATCTCATGGGCAATTATCTCCACGTCCGCCATCATGGTCCATTGTTGTACTTTCTCCCTGATCTCCTGACCGTTCTCAGGATCGAGTCCATGAAACAGCAACAGGTGACGGACATGAGGCCTTGGATTGGCCGATTCGTCATCCCGCTCCATGACCTCGATCAGGTGCCACCCGAAAATCGTCGGGAACGGTCCTCTTATCTCTCCAACAGGAGCGGTAAACGTATGCATCTCGAAAGGAAGCGCCATCATGTTCCTATCTATATCTTTAAGGTCACCGGCTAGCTCCTCGGCTCCAGGTTCCTGGCTGTTCTCGACAATCAGGTAGCCGAAATCCGTGCCGGATTCCACCTGCTCGCGAAGCTCATCCAGCTTTTCAATCGCCGTGCCGATTGTGTCGGGCCACTGGCTCATCACCGCGTAGGTACTGATCAGCTCACTTACCACTTTGCGTTTTACAAAAGTAAGGTCCTGTTCATGAAGGGAGGCGGCATATTCGTAAAGTTCCATCACCTCTCCAGAATCCACATCGAGACCATTGACCCTGAACGCAGGTCCGTGGTAATCGTCAAGAAACGGCTCAATCTCTATCTCTTCCTCCTCCTCTTCATCCTCCTGCGGCGGGTTATATATCTCATCAATTGCCTGAAGCTCTTCCTCCGACATAAAACTCCTTGTCTTATGTTTGGAGTGGATGCCGCATCCCAGAAAAAATATCATGAGCATGGCGATCAGGGGCAATATGTAATTCGACTTCAACATTATTAAGACTCCTCTCCATCCGTATGAATATCGGAGTTGATGATAGTCATGAATGCACCGGTACGCAAGAGGAATGGTAACATCATTCAATTTCACATGCGCCGGTTAATCTTGGGCTGTTGAAAAATGAGGTCCTTTCCGGTACACCCACCCTTTAGGGTGGGTGGATAGCGCATGGTTTCTGGGATCACCCACCCTAAAGGGTGGGGTCCCGGATATTCTTTTACTTATTCAACAGTCCCTAATCTGCAGGCGATCCAGAATTCTTCCCACATGCGCTTCCCATGTGTATTCACTCAGCGCGAGATCGCGAGCGGCTTTACCGAGACGGTCCGACAGCGCTCTGTCCTCGTATAACCGCTCGATCGCTTTAGCCAGCTCGGCGGAATCGCCGGGGGGCACGAGAATCGCGGTTTCCCCGTCGGTCAATATTTCCCCGAGCTGGTCGAGATCGCTCGCGATGATCCCCTTCCCAAGCGCCATGTATTCGAACAACTTGGTCGGGCTTCCGAAAAACGGGGTGCCGTCCCGGTTGGGAACATGCGGGCTTAGGAAAAAATCGGAGCAGAGCAGATATTTCGGGGCTTCATCCTGGGGAATCAACCCGGTTAGCGTGACCCTGTCGAGCACATCCGCCGTCCTGAGCAGGTCTTTCACTTCATCGAACAACGGGCCATCGCCGATGAGCAGAAAATGAAGCGAGGAGCATGACGAAAGCGCCATTGGAATCGCCATCGCAAGTTCCCTGACTCCATGCCATGGGCTGAATGTGCCGATGAATCCCGCCACAACGGTTCCGACGGGGATTCCAAGTTCCCTTTTAAATTGATCGATTTCTTCATTTGGATATCGCGACTGGTCGAACCGGTCGGGATCGACACAGTTCGGGTTCACAAGGATACGTTTCTCATCAAATCCTCTCTCCACAAGCTCATCCCTGAGAGGTTTTGAGACGACCGTGATCAATTCGGCGGTTCTCAGCACCCAGTCCTCGATACCCTGTGATATCTCAGGATATTCAAGGCCCGCCCCCCAGTTTTTTTCTATCCAGACCTCGCTCCCGTTGTACTCGATGACAAGCGGCACACCGGCCATCTCGGCGATAGCGACAGACGCCCAGCAGTCGAGCGCGTAACGGGCATATACAATATCCGGGGGAGTGTCGGCGATCGCTTTAGTCATCCTGGAGACAAGCTGGCCATTGTACGCGAGAAGCACAAGCTCCCTGTTATTCACATAGAATTTTCCTGGAGGAACATTGATGAATTCCGCCTTCGGATTGATAAGCGGCGGTTTTTCCCACGACAGGACTCTGACATTCATTCCCCTGCGCACGAAACCATCGATAACACCCGCGACATGCCCGATACTTCCGCCCGCCTTGACCCCATACCAGAGGTCGGTGCGCATGTAGAGGACATTTTTAACGCCACCCGGCTCAATAGTGCGATATTTGTATTCTCTTTCAAGACTTTTTGCGACAAGTGATTTTGTGTGGCTGATAAGTCTCGCGCCGGCGATCTTTTGCGAGACCGATCGAGGGAACTCATTGATAATCAGGCCCGGCCAGGTGAGGGGGGTCACATTCCCGTGGATATCGATCGCGACCCGTTTTCGTGCCGGTACAAGGCATGCAAGCCCGTAGAGCGAGGTCCTCCGCGACTGGCGTGACCAGTCGAATGTATTGATCGCAAAAATATCGCTCCCGGTATCCCGAAGAACCTGTTTTATATATATCAGACCCGCCCTCGCTCCTCTGTCCTTCACTTCCTTACCCGGTATCAGAATCACATCGTCCGCGTCAAGACATGAGCGGATACGTTCCTCATCCGTATTGGAGGGAGAGAGAAGATTAAGCACTGTCGCGACACCGGTCACGGATGTGAGTATACGTCCTTGGGGGAAATTGAACAAATGGGGAAAGTGCAGGACAGACATAAGATTATGAAATACTATTTTGCAAATAAAGGCATCTGCTTGTCATCCCGGATTGTGGTGACGATTCCTATTATTTCCTGGAGATCGATTTTATCCTTGTGTTCTTCAAATTGGGTTTCAAAAGTTTTGAAGAAAATAACAGCCCAATTTTCCTCATTGAAATGTTGAGCAAATAAGGGAGATTTCATCTTGCGTTCAAATGTATTTTTTCGCTCTTCAGGGATGAGCATATACTTTGGTACTGAAGGGGGAAGGTTGGAGCCGCGAAGCAGGGCGGAGGTCATGGTTGTGGTGCATTCCACCTCGAACGCAGCCACGACTTCATTGCCATCAAGCCATAAAACATCCATATTGCCGACAGTTTCAATATCTGCAACATCATCTACAGCAAGACGTTCAATTTCCATCAGCTCGCCAAATTTTTCCTGTTTATCCTGGCTTCCCAGTAAACCCAACACAGCGTGTTCTGATTGTTCGCGTCTGCCTATCCAGAAATCATAGCCTCTCTTCTTTCCAATCCAGGCT
>CBDUUJ010000271.1:0-4533 GCA_965370205.1 uncultured bacterium | reverse complement strand
TCCAGGATTGGCAGAAACAGGATCAAGTTTGTGGGCGGCATAGATGGGTTTTAGTAAATAAATTTATTAGTTAAAAAAATGGCCCCGGCTAAAAAAACCGGGGCCTCGGGCGGGGCAAGTTCTGGTAGGCCGTATAGGGATCGAACCTATGACCCGCTGATTAAGAGTCAGCTGCTCTACCAACTGAGCTAACGGCCCGTAGCTATTATTATAACGGAAGAAAAATAGAGTGGCAAGCTAATGGAAGATGTCGGAAAAAAATTTAAAAATTCCAATTACGATATCGGGGATTTTACAATTACGTTGACAATCTCGGTTCCCGCATCGTTATCTCCCCTGGCAAGACTCTGTGCCTCGCCGAATACCGTAAATGATCCACCGCAGTTTCCTTCAATCGTGCCGACACCGTTCATGATCGGATCGGGTGTAATATCAGTCCAGAGCGCATCCGAGTTGACTTCGTCACCGGATGACCATGTTGGATACTGGATGCCGAGACCAAGGTCCGAGCATAATTGATTCACGGTGTCGATGTTATTGTGCATGACCGCTGTATTATCGACCAGGATAGCGACAGTTCCGCCGCCGTTTACAAAGTTCTTAATCTCCTGGATTTCCGATGCGGTGTACGGGAGATCGGTCTCATCCTGAAACAGGAACGACAGCACTACGAATTTAACGCCGGTAAGGTCCAGCGCAGTGCTGTCATCAGTCACGTATGAATAGCCAAGATTTCCAACAAGAGTTATAAATGCGCTGTTGTCTGAACCATAATCGCTGCTTCCGTGACCGTAATACCACATGACCACATTATTGCCGGCGTATGGTCCTGTCAGCGGGAGATTCAGCATATTGGTGAACATCTTATCATTATCCGGTTTGTTACTCTCACCGATCATTCCGAAGTCGCCGAACGCGTAAATGAAATTTCCGGACGGCTGAGATTCATCGATAATATCAACAGTAACGAGAAAATACGACGCCAGGCTGCCATCCGCATCGTTGTTAACTCCAAACTCATTGCTGTAATCGAAATCGGGATAATTAATCTCGATCCACACTGGAAGATCGTCCGCTGAATCAAGCATTTCTACGGGAATCTCAGTTGTGAAAGTCCACGTGGTATCATCCGATGCCGTTGGTGTCATCGGGACCGTGTATTCACCACTCCATGCATCCGAGAAATATGAAATCGTGAATTCATCATCCCACACCGATGGTTTATGGAAATCGACAGTGCTGATATCCATGATGATATTACCGCCGAAATCGCCGGGTCCGGCATAATAGGCGGTGCTCGATGAATCATCGACACTGATGACCGGGGTTTCTACAGCGTTTGCATCTTCAGGAAAATCATCGAGACTCAGTGGCGGATCGGGGTGATTTAAATTAGGTTCCCATCGCGCGATAACGGCGTACTGAAAATTCACACCGACACTTTTCGGGAAGATCAGATCGTAGAGCCGATGATTTACGCTTCCGGGTCTGAAAACACCACGATCATCGGCGTTCGCGACAAGATGACTGAGTGCATCGGCTTCCGCCGCGAGACCGTCGGTAAAATACTTATACGGATTCAGAACCGCTGATGGAGTATAGCCGGGAGAGCCGAAATCGCCGTCGATATAACCAACAAGCGGCATCTGCGAACCGGCTCCCGCGAATTCCGGCTGGTTGAACCAGCGGGTATATCCATCCGCGTTCCCGAGAATCTGGTCGTCATCACCGGCCACAGCGTATCCGCCCGTACCGGGATAAACATCAGTCCCGTTACCCATGAACACACCGAGCACATCAAATCCGGTAAATTTATCGAGTCCCGGGAATGGATGTGTTATAGAGACATCAACCGGGATGCCCCAATATGTCGGCTGCGGATCGATTGTTCCGATTACCCAATTAAGATTAATCGGGGGACCATCGATAAATTTAATCACGTTTGCGGTAAAGGAAGCGCCGCGAAGAGGGATAACCTCGATGGTTCCCTCCTGCGTATCGATGGAAATATCCCAGAATCCCCATATCTGCGGACAGTTTACAGAGTTGGAAATATGAGGAGTAACCTGATCCCGGATATCCTGAGTGACGGGAGTGCCATTACCTGAGCATCCGAGAGACAGGATCAGCAGGGACGCGAGCAATATATGGATGTATACTTTCTTATTCATCAAAATCTCCGCATGACAGAACATGGTTTTTATTCGATAGAATTGTAATCCAAATAGAAAGGAGTTTCCACCTCAGAGCAGTTCCAACCCGATTAAAGTATGCATTCGGAGGGGACACTTTTTTTTGCCCCGCAGATCCTCGATTAATTCATCGTTGTAGAAGGCAAAAATAAAATGTCCCCGGAAATGAATCAGGATTTATTTAGCAGGATTGGATTAAAATGCTGGCATCCCTGCCGGCTGTAACGCTGGCATCCCTGCCGGCCTATCGAAACGAAAAATCCCGCCGGATAAGCGGGATCGTTATGATTATCATGGCGCGCCCGGAAGGACTCGAACCCTCAACCTACAGATCCGAAGTCTGTTGCTCTATCCAATTGAGCTACGAGCGCATGCAGTAATGATAAGTATGCCTATTTTTTCGATGGGTGGCAAGATGCTTAACATACAAGTTACTTCACAGACTGATCCAGATACTCCCCCAGAGCGACAGCCACGGCCTCCGCCAGTGTCGCGGCCCGGATGAAATCTTTCTCATCCATATTCGGACCCTTCACACTCCAGCCGGCAAGCACAACCACGGGTTTGTCCATTTTTAACGCGATAGCAAGCTCGCTCAGAGTTCCCCAGCTCCCCCCTACACCGATAACACCGTCGGCGGTTGCGATAACAAGATTGTTTCGCGCATGACCCAGTCCAGTGGGAATAACCACATCCACCCAGGGATTCGCGAATTTTTTTTCATACACCGGAATGATTCCGATAGTCAGCCCGCCCTCTTCGTTCGCGCCCTTGCAGCAGGCTTCCATGCTCCCGCCGAGTCCGCCGCATACGAGCACCGCATCCCGTTTTGCGATCTCCTTTCCGACCTCATACGAAAGCTCCTCCTCTTCCGGAATCGATTTCCCGGCGCAACACACGGCAATGACCGGTTTATGCCTGATATCGCTGAATTGAAACGAGCTGTTATGCATGTTCTTATTCCTTTACTCGAACTCCCATAATACTTTTCCCCTGTAGATGGTTTTAATGACCCTGCCGGTGAGTTCCTGTCCCACAAATGGACAGTTGCGACCCTTCGACTGGAACTTTTCAGGATCGACGGTCCATTTCCCGTTCAGGTCAATCAGAACCAGATCGGCGCGCGATCCCTCGATCAGCCCGATCTTTTCGAGATGAAAAATATCCCTGGGACGGGAAGTCATCGCCTCGATAAGCCGCGCAAATTTGATTCTTCCAGTAAGCACAAGCTCTGTATAAACGACGGCAAACGATGTCTCAAGCCCGATCACACCGAACGGCGCTTTCATCAATCCCCGGGATTTCTCCTCCGGCGTATGCGGGGCGTGATCTGTCGCGACACAGTCGATAGTTCCGTCTGCAAGCGCATCAATCAGCGCTTCACAATCTTCCCCGATCCCAAGCGGCGGATTCATTTTTGCGTCGGCGCCAAAATCGGATACATCGTTTACTGTGAGCGCCAGATGATGCGGAGTCACCTCGGCGGTTACGTTGTATCCCTTTTCTTTAGCCTTTCGGATGGTCTCCAGCGATTTCGCCACAGACACATGGCAGATATGCACATGTCCGCCGGTATTTTTCGCAAGGATCGCGTCGCGCCTGACCATCTCGGATTCCCGTTTCGGATTCCATCCGGGAACGCTCAACGATTCGGCGACCATACCCAGCCTGACAATTCCACCGAGTCCGAATGACGGGTCCTCCGCGTGACTTGCCACAGGCACACCATGCTCATTCCCGAATATCAGCGCAGCCTTCATGAACACGCTTTCCATCACAGGCTGCCCGTCATCGGAAAATCCCACCGCGCCGGCATCGTGAAGCGACTGGAAATCAACAAGCTCGCGGGATTTGCTGCCGATGGTCACCGCCGCGATAACCTTCAGATCGATAGGCTCATCACGGGTCATCTCCATTACCAGCTCGGGTGAATCGATCACCGGATCGGTGTTGGGCATCTGGATGACCGTAGTGAATCCCCCCGCAAGCGCCGCGCGGGATCCGGATTCGATGTCCTCTTTTTCGGTTTGTCCGGGAGTGCGGAAATGAACGTGTGGATCGCAGAACGCCGGAAACAGGTGAAGCCCGTTCGCATCGATTTCCTCCACACCGGCGACAGAGGGAATATCGGGACCGATACTCTCGATCACACCATCCCTGATAAGAACCGATCCCGCTAAATCAACATCGTTCGCCGGATCGAGAAGCTTTGCGTTTCGGATGAGAAGGGAGGATTCGCCTGAGGTCATTTAATGCTCCTGGGGGGTTATTGGGCTATTGAAAAATTATCGATTGATTTTAACCCGTAGAACAGCACGGCAGTGCGTTATGGGGCTCTTTA
>CBDUUJ010000270.1:0-4544 GCA_965370205.1 uncultured bacterium | reverse complement strand
ATGCAATCGCACCGATGAGAATTGCGGCATTTGTGAAACTAATGACATCCGGGGTCAACTGCACGAAAATTATTCCCGCGAATGTGCCGAGAATTAAAAACGCTGCCTGGAGCGTGGTTACGAGAAGCCGATCCGATGATGTGCGCGTGATTTCCGGGATCATCGCGAGATACGGCGTGATGGCTATCGTAAAGAACAGGAAAAACAGGGGATAAATAAACGCGAGCCAGATGATATTTAAAGCCGATGGCTCTGTCGATGGCGGCAATGTAAAAAGAACGAGAAATACACCCATCAACGGAGCGCCTATAATGAGGAACGGTTTGCGACGTCCGAATCTGGAGCGGAAATGGTCCGATATATTGCCCACCCACGGATCGACAAGACCGTCGATAATCCTCCCCAGCGCGTTTAACAGCCCGAAAAGATAGCCGCCCGCGAGTATCGCGCCACCGATTGTCAGTGGAGCGATTAAAGCGACTCCTTCCTCAGGAATATAATAAATCTGCGGAATCTGACCGATAGAAAACGCGATCAACTGCACGCCGAAATATCCGAAGGCGTAGATTATCGCCTGGATAAGCGGAAGACGTCGTTCAGATTCTGAGGAATTCTTTTCCATCGCTGCTGAATACGAAGGAGAATAATATCACGAAATGGAGACTGGATACCCAGGATATTATTTTTTCCATCAATCATTTCGATCTCCAGTCTTTAATTTAACCGAAACGACAACTCACCTATGCCGCCCACAAACTTGATCCTGTCTCAGCCAATCCTTCGATAACTTTCGGGTTTGTGGGTGTCCATTTTCGATTGATTTAATAACACCCACAAACCCGCTGATTATCGGAGATTGAACGCCTTTGAATCAAGTTTGTGGGCGGCATAGGGTTGATGATAATTATGCGCATAGATTAATTTATATTACCATCTTTTTTCAATTAAAAGAGTAGAGCAGTCTTTTATCCCAATCTTTATTATGCTAGATTATCCCGCAATGACTCTTGGATACGACGATACAGACCAGCCCAAAGGCATAATCGATCTCCGCCCGATGGATGTCGGGGATGTTCTCGACGGAACCATCCGGGTTTATCGCGCCAGACCGTGGGTTTTTATCGGCATCATGGCTGTGATAGCCGGTATACCGCTGCTTATACAGCAAAGCACAGCCAGATATTTTACCGTGATCCTGGGGGATATTATCCAGCTTATAAGCGCCGAGGATGCCAATCCGGACATGCTCGAAGCGTTTACATCACAGGAATTTATAGTGGCCACGGCTATATTCTTTTTCGCAGGCATTTTGATGTTCTTTTTCGCTCCGCTGGCGCAGGCTGCGATGATACATGCGGTCAGCGAGACAATTCTCGGGCGCGAATCCGATATCGGCACAAGCATCCGCGCTATCCTTTCCCGAGTCGGAAGCATAATCCTGGCGTATTTTCTGCTCGGTTTAATCATGCTGACCGCCTATATTCCAATCGTTTTACTGGTTATGCTGGGAACCTTCGGCGATAATCCACTTTTAGTACTATTGATACTTATCCCGGTGATGTTTGTGGTTTTGTTCGTATTAATGTACGTATACATTAAATTTCTTTTCATTCCTCATGCGATTGTGCTTGACGGCACCTCTGCGATAGATGCATTCAGACGTTCATTCAACCTGACCGGCGGCTACTGGTGGCGGACATTCGGGATTTTCATGCTTATCAGCATTATTATCGGGATTATCGCAAATCTTCTCGGGCAGGGAATCGCGCTCGCGGAGATGGGGCTTCGCTTTGCCCTGGGACTGAATGAAATCATCATAGTCGCGATCGGCGGTACGCTGATGACCGTGTTATCTCTGATCATCCAGCCGATCACAATAATCGCAACAACGCTACTCTATTACGATCTCCGTATCCGCAAGGAAGGATTCGATCTGCTGCTGCTGGCATCCGCTCTGGCCACGGACGATCAGGACGCATCAGATGCATACTCGCAGGTCCCGATGGGTTGATTGTGGAGTAGATTATTTTTACCGAAATAAAATACGTCTATGCCGCCCACAAACTTAACGCAATAACGCTCAATACCCGATGATCTCCGGGTTTGTGGGTGTCCGTTTATATCGTCAATCATCCAGAAAAAGACACCCACAAACCCGTAGATTAACTCAAGAATTGGAAATTACAGGAGCAAGTTTGTGGGCGGCATAAATTTTGCGATAAATATATTCGTCGAGAGCTTTTTCTGAGCTTACAGAAATAATAATCAAACCATTTTCCTTCATTTCACATCCTAAAGAATGAAAAAAGGTGTTCCGAACTCGGCATCGACCGATACTAATGAGAAGCATCCATCGGATTATACCGATCATTAATAAAAACAAATGCCTAAAGAGATTTAAAAGGGTATAATAAGGATGTATGGTGCCTATCAGCAGCAGGCAGGAGCTTTATCATGTGGGAAAAATTTACATCATCATCGAAACGTGTTATCAAATACGCGCACGAGGAAGCGAAACATTTCAGGAATGACGCGGTCGACACCGAGCATCTCCTTCTCGGCCTTCTGAAGGATGAGAATTCCTTCGCAGTAAAAGCGCTGATCCAGATGGATGTGAACATCGAGAAAGTCCGATCCGCGGTAATCCAGGAAATTCCGATAGGAAATTACGATTTCGAGAACCTGAATTTTTCAAAGCAGTCGAAGGAGGTCCTGGAGCTGGCCTACAAGGAAGCCAGGCAGCTCAGGCATACATTTATCGGCTCCGAGCATCTGCTGCTGGGTCTTTTAAGAGTGCAGGAATCGAAAGCGGCTGAAATTCTCAACAATCACAGTGTTACATACAAGGCAGCGAAGCAGGTCATCATCGGGATGATCCAGCAGACCCCGCCTGCGAAGAAGGCCAGAAGTAAAACGCCGACCCTGGACGAGTTCGGAATCGATCTGAACCAGCTTGCACGAGACGGGAAACTCGATCCGGTCGTGGGCCGCAAGACCGAGATAAAACGCCTGATACAGATTCTCTCCAAGCGAACGAAAAACAACCCCGTGCTGCTCGGAGAACCCGGAGTCGGGAAGACCGCGATTGTTGAGGGTCTCGCACAGCTCATCGTGATGGACAAGGTGCCCGGCGTGCTGAAAAAAGCCCGTCTGGTCGCTCTCGACCTGGCAGGGCTGGTCGCCGGCACAAAGTTCCGAGGGGAATTTGAGGACCGGCTCAAGCGGGTAATGAAAGAGATAATTACCGCCGATGAGGACGAACCGATAATTCTCTTCATTGATGAGCTTCATACGATAATCGGAGCCGGCGCAGCGGAGGGCGCGATCGACGCATCGAATATCCTGAAGCCGGCGCTCTCTCGCGGTGAGCTTCGATGTATCGGCGCGACGACCAACAACGAATACAAAAAATATATCGAGCGAAACGGCGCGCTGGAAAGACGGTTCCAGCCTGTGAACGTGGAGGAACCCACCGTTGAGGAAGCAATTGATATCCTGTTCGGGCTTAAGGATCGGTATGAAGAGCATCACAATGTCGAGATAACGCCTGAATCAATAAATGCAGCCGCGCATTATTCGCAGAGGTTTATTACCAGCCGGTCGCTTCCCGACAAGGCTATCGATCTTATGGACGAGGCATGCAGTAAGGTTGCGATTTTCAGGACATTGGAAGAAATCGAGCGTGAAGTGTCGAAGATTCCCGCAGGTGTGACCGCCGGCTCGGAAAGCACGGTCGAGGTTCCTACGCGTGTCGAGGTTCCCGATGTGGACTTGAATGAGACAGAGATCGAGTCCGATTCCGTGTATGACGAAGCAGCGGAGGAAGCTCCTGAACCACCTGAATTTGACAGAGGGAAGGATAAAATCCGTCCGAAGGTGACCGAGGAGGATATCGCTCAGGTAGTGCATGCGTGGACAGGAATTCCCGTTTCGGCGATCGCAGAGGAGGAAACCCGTAAACTTCTCCGCACAGAGGAAATTCTCAGAAAGCGTGTCAAGGGGCAGGACGCGGCGATTGAGACACTTGCCAGGGCTTTGAGACGTGCGAGGGTAGGGTTGAAGGACCCCAAACGTCCGACAGGATCGTTCCTGTTCACTGGACCGACCGGTGTCGGGAAAACCGAGCTTGCGAAGGCGCTGGCGGAGTTCCTGTTCGGCGATGAGAAAGCGCTGATACGTTTCGATATGTCCGAATATATGGAGCGTCATTCTGTCAGCCGGCTGGTCGGAGCTCCCCCGGGTTATGTCGGTTACGATGAAGGAGGCCAGTTGACGGAAGCGGTCAAGCGACGGCCGTACTCGATCATCCTGATGGACGAGATCGAGAAGGCGCATTACGAAGTTTTCAATATTCTTCTCCAGATTATGGAGGACGGAATTGTAACCGACTCGCATGGGCGGCACGTCGACCTGAAAAACTGCATTATCATTCTTACGAGCAACCTGGGAACCGATTCGATAGGCGTGGATGAGCCTCTTGGATTCCGAACCAAATCGGTTGATGACATGACCACAGATCAGATATACAAACAGATGGAACCGAA
>CBDUUJ010000269.1:0-4547 GCA_965370205.1 uncultured bacterium | reverse complement strand
CTCAATTTGTTAAATTGCGCTTTTTTCAACAGCCCCGCACGGCAGTGCGTCCCTGATGCTTATTACTGTATGAAAACGCACTGCCGTGCTGTTCTACGAAATCCGTGCAATTGCGACCATTACTGCGACTAATGCAATGATAAAATGAGGTCCATTCCCCGTTATTGGGAGATGGACTAAAAAAAGAGACCGCCGGAGCGGTCCCTGATTTTTCAAATCATGCTCAGGGTTTAATTAATACACAAGGATGGCAACATCATCGATACAGATACCCGGATTATTATCATCAGATCCGACAGCAGCGCCAATAACGAGGTAATTGGATTCCTCGTCACCGAGTATTTCAGAGAGATCGAATCCGCTGAGAGACCAACCCTGCCAGGTCAAGCCGCCGTACTGCCAGTTGTTGTCGTTGTAAACTGAGCAATCGAATTCATGCCGCAGTGACGGCGAGTCGGTGTCGTTATAGGTCAGACCGTAATCCACAGTGGAGATGGGATAGTAGCCATATACATCGTACATGCCATTATATGGAAGGTTGTACAGCCATCCGACCTGATATCCATTCTCCTCATTGATTTCTCTGAACCTGTGGAGGAATTCAAACTTAACGGTGTTGGCGCCCAGGAAGTCATTTATCTGCGGACTGGCAAAGAGGATCCATTCGAACCCCTCACCGGAATTATAGGATTTGAGTCCCCAATCGCCATCATAGGCACAATCTACCGTTGAACGTATAAACCGCCAGTTAGCATTATCCTCTGCGCGAACCGCCCATTCACCGAGTCCGCCCTCGAAGTCCTGCATGTAGATGCGTGCATGAGAACTGGGAATCGATTCATACTGGTAATATCCTCCGGTATTTTCAGGCAGCGCGGTTATCCAGAGTTCCAGGATTCCATTGGGGCCGTTGGGAAGATTATTGAGATTAATTGTGTGACTGGTATTATTTGCACCCCCGATAATACTCGCCGATGCCAGCAGACTTCCATTTACATCAAATATCCTGGCATAGATTCTATAATATGTCGCATTGGGAACCGGCATCCATGATACGGTCACGGTCTCAAGAGGTTCAGACGCGGGTCCTTCGCGATTTGTGGTCAACTGGATATTGAAAGGCATCATGATATTAACTTTCATTTTCAGAAGCGGACTTAAAAGAATATTCTCTTCCGGCTCAGTGATAGTGCCGCAACCGTTAATGCAGCCAAGACCATAATCTCCGAAAAGCACATCGGCGAGGTTGAAATCCGCCGTTACAGTGTTCTCATCGATGAAATGTACATCGGTGGCATAAATAGCTCCGGCGTCTCCTGTCCCGGCTTCACCGCCTGCTCCCATGTTCTCAAGCCAGAATCCAAGTTCGGGACCATCGACAAAATTCTCGCCGCTGATTATTACATCGTTGAGATATTCACCCGAACCGGCTTCTCCGCCGGAAATTTCACCCGAACCCGCCTTAGGGCAGGTTTTTACATTGACTGGGACGCAGATATATGATGCGAGTGGATCTTTGGGAATCTCCGCTCCAAAGCCCTGATCGTAGCTTGACGGGTACGCGCTCTGGATTTCGATCCATACCGGTATATCGCCGGACTGCTCAGGAATTGCCGGCAGGTCTATGGTTACCGTGGAGGTGGATGCTGTAAATCCGGAGTTCCATTCAACTTCGGTGTCCAGGAACTCGAACCATCCGTTCTCTATGAGAGGCTCGTTACTCCACAGCACAAATTTACTGATCTCGCCGGGCATACCTTCAGGATTATTCAAGGCATTCCAGTCGAAGATCTCAAGATCAAAAGATAAATTTCCACCGGATTCCTCTTCCGTGTAATAACAGTTTGAGTTATCCACAGCCCAGATATGCAGCGGCCATCCTGCGTTGGCCTCGGGTGGGAAATCCTCAAGGGGATTTCCAGGAGGTTCTATATCCGGGGATGTCCAATTGGCAAGCACTGCATAGTTGAATATAAAGACGTGTTGTTCATCGATAATGGGAAACTTCAATTCATAGTCGCGTGAACAGCTCGCCCCCGACGGGAACATACCGCGATTCGCCATCGAACCGGGATTATTGAGCCAGTCGTGGAGATTCTCATCCGGTCCAAGTCCATGGGCGAAATATTTGTAAGGATTCAGCGTGGCTCCCGCAAGGAAACCGGAATTCTCACTGGACTCGCTCGTGCCCCATATGCCGGGCTCATACCCAATGACGCCTCCGCTAAGGAATTCCGACGGATTCATCCAGCGGGTGATGCCGTCAGGATTGAGCAGAGAGGGATCATTTTCCGGATCGGCATATGTCAGGGCGGAGTTGTAATCCGATGAGATCGTGCCTTCGGTCAGAAAAATCCCGCAGACATCGAAACCTGTGTAAACCGGCTGACCCGGGAACGGGTGATGCAGAATTATCCTGACGTCAATTCGACCATCATCGAAAAAAGTTGAATCATCCAGGACACCGATAGTCATATTTGATATTGAACCCATCGGCGGCTGGAGAAAATTAACGACATTGAAAGCGAAAGCCGGTCCCCTGAGTGGAACGGTCTGTATCTCATGAGTATGTTTGTCATATGAGATCTCGTACAACCCCCACAGCGCCGGTGGAGTTGCGTTCGCTCCACTGACCGTATGGTCGGTTGTTGACGACGAGTCCGAAAGGGTCGTATCTGTTGTGAGATCGGAATCCGGAGTAAGAGGATTGTCTTTGTTTCCATGACATCCGATGAAAAGAAGCAGAACTTCAAAAAGAATAATCGCCCCAAGGGCAAAATGTGTACGTGTCATTGAGTTCCCCTCTCTGAAGGAAAATGATGATTGTCCTATATATATTTTCCATTGAGGGGTTATGCCTGTTATGAAACAATTTTGATAGCATTTAAAAAAAACATGAAAATCATAATCGATTAAAATTCGTTTGATTCCATTAAAATTTTTTTTAACCAGCGAAGGGAAAGATTCTGTGCGGGGATGCCGGCGTTACGTACAAGAGAGGATTTTATCGAGGAGATATTTCCTGTATTATGATCTTTTTACCGCTAATCAGTATCCATTTATACACATCGTCTTAATATTTGTTAAACTATCTGAATCATCCGGCATCTTTCCCCACATAAGTGGAATCCCGGCCGGAGGAAGGATGAACCATCTTGAGAACACTCCTGATCCCAGTGGCATTACTACTGTTAATCCTTATCTCCATGCCCGTTTCTGCAAACGAGGCGCAAAACTTCATCAATGATGAAGTCGCCGAATGGACCGATATCGCCGGCGAGAACGGCTTCAACGTCCTCGGCTCATATATCGGAACAATTGATACCTCCGGTGTCATCTACACACTCGATCTCGCTCCGGGCATCTACCATTTCTATTCATCCGGCGGGATGTATGTCGAGGACCTCGATCTTTACATCTATGACCCGGACGGATTCCTGCTCGGCTCCGACGATGAACCGGATAAAATCCCCATCGTGGTGATTCAGCTCGCGGAAAATACAACTCTCGAAGTGAACATCGACGCATGGTCGTTCGAATCCGGGCGCAGCTCCGGTAATTTCTGCATCGTTCTCGCGTGTGATGACGAAGGTGAAGTCTACAGTTTCACCGGGGATACTACCGAGATCGATATTGATATCGAAACGCCTCCGGATATCGACGATGAAATCCCGGATGATTTCTATATGGATGAGATCACGAGGGAATTCGAGCACTGGGATGAGTACGAAGCTGATGAGGGAAATGAGATTATCGACAACGATATTGTCCTTGTAGATGGACCATCATACAGGCTCACATACACTCTCGACCCCGGTTTCTACTCCGTATATGCCCAGCCCGACTCGCGGTGTTCCGATCTCGACATGGTCGTTTACGATCGGGACGGGGTAATTCTGGATGATGATCATCTTGTGGATAATTTCCCGATCTGCGAGTTTCTTCTGGGAGAGAGACAGGAAATCGCGATCGAACTGGAATTGTATTCATTTGATGAAGGCCATGAACAGGCATATGTCGCCTATATCGTCTCCTGGTCCGGCGACATGGACGATGAAGCAAGACTGGAATACATTGAAGAGAAACTGGAAAATCTGATTTATAATTCCGAGGAAAGCGGTGAAGAGGTAATCGATTTCGGAACTGACAGTGTCTCCCTGCCGGATCGAACGGTTTCCTGGGAATTTGAGCTTGATGCGGGCAGTTATTTCTGCGAGGCGGATGGAGGTCTGGCGATTACCGATCTGAACATGAGGGTCTATGGCGAAGCTGAAAATATCCTTGATGAAGACCTTCTCGATGATAACTACCCGATGGTGTGGTTTGAGCTTGCCGAGCCCCGGACCGTTACTGTTGTTATCGATGTCGTGAAATTCACGGGCGGTTTCGATGACGGGTATTTCTGCTGGATCCTCACAGAACAAAGCTATGAATACTATGACGACTGGGATGACTATGACGACAGTTATCCCCCCGACGAAGACGAACTCATTATAAACGCGGAGTCGCTCGCGGCTCCCCTGATGGCAGTCGCTGAAAAGCATAGC
>CBDUUJ010000268.1:0-4563 GCA_965370205.1 uncultured bacterium | reverse complement strand
ACTGGTGTTCCTCCCGATATCTACGCATTTCACCGCTACACCGGGAATTCCACTCTCCTCTCCTGTTCTCCAGCGAGGCAGTTTCGGACGCAGTTTCCGGGTTGAGCCCGGAGATTTCACATCCGACTTGCCAAGCCACCTACACGCGCTTTACGCCCAGTAATTCCGGACAACGCTTGCCTCTTACGTATTACCGCGGCTGCTGGCACGTAATTAGCCGAGGCTTATTCCTGGGGTACCGTCATGTGGCGATTATTAATCGCTTGTTTCTTCCCCCAGAAAAGAGCTTTACAACCCGAAGGCCTTCATCGCTCACGCGGCGTCGCTGCATCAGGCTTTCGCCCATTGTGCAAGATTCTTAACTGCTGCCTCCCGTAGGAGTCTGGGCCGTGTCTCAGTCCCAGTGTGGCTGATCATCCTCTCAAACCAGCTACCCATCATAGCCTTGGTGGGCCATTACCCCACCAACAAGCTAATAGGCCGCAAGCTGCTCTCGAAGCACGAGGCCCGAAGGTCCCCCGCTTTCCCTTTCACCACTTGTGAAACAAAAGGCGTATCCGGTATTAGCGGCCCTTTCGAACCGTTATCCCAGGCATTCGAGGTACATTACTTACGTGTTACTCACCCGTTCGCCGCTCAGTCTACACCTTCACCCGAAGGATCAAGTGCAGCTTCGCACGACTTGCATGTCTTAGACGCGCCGCCAGCGTTCGTCCTGAGCCAGGATCAAACTCTTCGAAAATATTATTGTAAGTGCAAGTTACCCCGAGGGATAACTTTAAATTCATCAGCTTGCAGGCCGATGTTGCTCGCACTTACATGGGTCTTATTTATGGCGCTATTCAGTTTTCAATGAACCGATCCGCCCGAAAAGGGCGCAAACAATTATTGTAACAAACCCGTTCCTGCCTGTCAACTAAATTATCGGGCTATTACGGAAAAACTTGCTTTTTTTAAACGTACAGAGGACCGCCAAAAAGATTTCCTTCAAAGGCAGGCATCGGTTTGTACCATGTCCCGGCACCCCTGTCAAGTATATGACCACGTATTACTGAAATTGTTGCACCGCCTGATTCCTATGCCGCCGTATCAGAGTGCGACTGTCAGGGACCGGTTGCTGCATACGGATACCAGAATCCCTCGCGACGCTTGCGCCCGAATGCCACTATGCCCATCCGCGCGGTTATGTAACACCCCAACCCGATAATACATAACCTCATCAATTCCAGGGAAATCCCCATTCCGATCATAAACAACACATACAGTGTGATTTGCAGAATTTCATCACCATATGTAAACCCCGGCAATAAAAGAAACATAAACCCGCTCATGAACATCGACGCTATCTGAACGGCAATTCCCGAGATCAGCCTGACCACAAAATAATGTGCCAGATTGGCCAGCACCGCCCCGACCACAGCGAACGACACCGAATACAATCCCGACGCGAGCGATATCAGTGTCATCATGGCAAGAAGATTGATCGCCATATAGAAAGTGACAATGATTACTAATGGAATAGAAAGCGACACAAGGCCAATCGTCCAGTAGATACCAAGTTCCGTATGAATATATGGCGCGACCCCGATCAGAACGAAGGGAAAAATCAGCCCCAGCGGCATCGTTACAAGAAAAGCCGAGAATTCGACACCCCTGACCAGATTGGGCATGCATTCCCCGAAATAAAAATCGCTGTCGCCAAGTGGAGTTGTGAACATCGGATTGATCGATTCGCCGCCGATGTCCCGTTGGATTTCGGCTGACGTGGTCACCAGGCATGCGATAAACATCCTGATAAGCGCAAAGAGATAAAAAAGGACAAGAGGACTGAAAATAAGTATTGCACAGACAGATATTGTCAAACCGGTCCCAACCCCGTTTATGAACATAACCGTGTTACACGCCAGTACCGAGTAAATCAGGCTGAACAGAAATACCCGAAACGGAGTAAAGTAAGCACTTACTCGGCTTCTGCCGTAGTTTCTCTGGAACACGGGGTTGTACCAGAGCTTATTAAGGAAACGAATCCTTTTGACCCACCATGGCGGGTCCCTGACCTCGAGAAGTCCATTTTCAGCAGTGCCGGTCATTCTATTTTCTTAAGAATCGTCAAACTGTGTTCCGGTTGCGAAATTGTGGCATATTTCCCTGCCCGGTTCCCGTTTTTCTATTGACGTGAAAATAAATGAATATCAAATCCTGTCCCCGAACCTGACATCCGATCCCCTGTCCCTGACAAGAAATCTCGCGGCTGTGGCCCGTTCGGGTTCATAGTAGCCCGGACGTCTCGCTCTCGCAAACGCAAGCACCCCAAGGTGAGCGGTAAGAGCGGTCATGGCTGTCAGAACGATCAGCTCGAATGTGACAATCGAAAGAAGAGCGATCAACGGATCCAAATCGGACAAACTTTCAATTTTCACAAGCAGTCCGAGAATCCATCCCGCTCCCGCCAGGGGCACCATAAAGAGAAGCCAGATATGCGCGACCGTCGCAGGGATAGCCAGTGAAACCGGGAAAAGTATCGCGTACATACCCGCCGCGAAAGTGGTCATCACGTTCAGCACAACCGGAATACACAGCACCATTATCAAAAACACAGCCCACCAGACTGTCATGATACCGCCTGCACCCGCGATCCCCCACAACTGCGGCCACATCACGATGATAAAAGGGATCAGAAGCCCGATAATCATCGCCCCGACTTCCTCCATCGCTCCAAGGCCGCGCATGATTCCCGCAATACACTCGCTTAAAAAAATCTTCGCGTCCGACAGCGGAGTTGCCAGAAGCGCCCCCAGCATCCCGGAATAAAGTTCCCGTCTCAGTTCCATGGGAGTCCCGATAAGGCAGGACGCGAAAAACCGCGTTCCCGAGAAAGCGAGCACAACGATGGCCGGAACAATTACCGTCACGAGAAAACCCAGCCCCAGAGCCTGCTCCTCATCGGTAACAAACCTGAACAGCAGATTTATCACAAGCGATGCGGCAAACCCGATGAAAAACGAATTGCGAACCCCGAACGCCGGTTTGAGCCGCCAGATGACATAGCGACGCTGGAACACCGGGTTTCCCCAGAGCTCATGTATGGGTCCAATTAATTCAACCCAGCCGGGCGGTGAATCGGCCCATGTGAGATCGAATTCCTCGTCGTAGATCATCAGGCGTTACCAGCGGGTATTCTACATGCAAAACGATGCCACGACCAAACTCGAAGATTCGTTTGGAGGCGCCACCGGACTCCAGACGTAAATTGATGTCACCTCCAATCTCGAAGACTCGCTTGGAGGCGCCACCGGACGTAACGCCGGCATCTATACGTACCGCTGGCATCCCTGCCGGCTGTAACGCTGGCTTCCAGCCGGCAAACCACTTGGAGAAATCCACTTGATAAGATATACTGATATTGATCAGTAATGGGTTAGTAACCAGTTATCCACTCTCGTGGAACGGGCGGTGGAGGTCCTGAAAATGGGAATGCGTGGAATTGATATCCAGGTGGCGATTCAGCGTGCCGCCGAGGCTCAGAAAATCCAGCAGGGTGAGATCTCCCAGGCGCGCGCCGGCGAGGCGGGATCGAGAGAGGCCGCCGAGGCTGAACGTGCCCGAAGGCAGGAGCAGCCTCAGAAAACGGAGCGCCAGGACCAGGTGATCATTCGGTCCAGAAAGAAGCGACAGACTCGGGACGAGCAGGAGGAGGAAAATCAAAACGAGGATGAGACTCAAATCCCGGACGAAGAAAACGAGAATATAAAAGAAACACGGGAGCAATGGCAGGCGCGGATGCGTAAAAGAGGAAAACTCGATATCATCGCCTGATTGACCGGTTAAGCAGGATGCGAAAGAGGCAACTGGATACAGACAGATTATTATATGCATTTAATGAAATTATGCATTGACACATATTGGATTTAATGATATTTAATAAATACCGGGGATGTGGACACCGGCTTATTACTTATCCCAAAATGCTGGAGGTTTCAAATGCGTTTCATGCGTCTCGTATTGTTCTCAATGCTGGCTCTTGCCCTGCTCATGGCAATGAGCTGCTCCGGTGGTTCGCCGACTGCTCCACCGACCACCACCGCACAGGGTAACGGGGACCTTTTCCCCATCGACCCCCAACCCGGAGATCCCGTCAAGGAGATCGATCCCATTCCATATCCATGGTGGGATTGCCAGCGCTTCTTCGTCTACCAGGGTAACATCTCATCCTGGATGGATGACGGTCCTCACACAATTCCCCTGATCATCAATGGCAATATCCGTATCAGGGACAAGAACTGCAGCGCACCTGTCTCTAAAGTTAGAATACGCTGGGGAGTTAATGATCTCGTCGGGGGAGTTAATAATACCCCCGACTGGCCGCGTAACCTTCCGGGATTCAAAATCAAATACAATTCCGGAACCCTCTATTTCGGCATGACCTACGAGGAACACAACCTGCTGGGCGGAGGTTATGACATCACGCAACGATATGTGATCTGGACCTGTCCCGATCCGTCGAACACCAATCCATCGCTCGCCGGCGACATCATCGATGGCTGGTACCATTACCGCAAACAT
>CBDUUJ010000267.1:0-4564 GCA_965370205.1 uncultured bacterium | reverse complement strand
AAAAAAAAGGCGCGGGTAATAACTCCAATCTGCAGTAAATGCGATGCGGAAATCGAATGCCTTGATGTCTCGGTGGGTGATGTCATTGAAAGGCAGGGCGCATTTCTGTATTCGGGGAGCGAGGGTAAACTCTACGAGCCGATGTACGGGGGATCGATTTGCATAGGCTGCGGGATAATGCTCTGCGATGACTGTCTGGATGAACTGACCGACAAGTCGCGATGTCCCCAATGCGGCGGCGGCCTTCGCGTGATTTTCCCGCGACTTCTCCCGAAGGCTGAGTGATTGTATCCGTGATTGATTTCTGCGATGGATTCCCGGCTGGCATTTTGCCGGGATTTTTTTATATGTGGGCTGGCACGGCCGCCGGCGTTATGGATGGGTGCAATGAAAGAATATCAGGATGAAATGTGATACATGATTCTTATCAATCTCATCGCGTGATGGTATACTTCGCGAATCAGCATGCCGGATTGAGAGAAAAATGCGCTGGGACACCTACGAACCTGATATTGTAAAACAAGTTTCACTCGCACCCGGGGGCACAGCGCTCGCGGGTGCGTTGATTGAAAGGCTCGAACTTCAGGACGGCATCAATGTGCTCGATCTCGATCCGGGGCCTGGAGTTGTCGCGGCGGTAGTGGCGAAGGAATACGGGGTGAAGGTAACGTGCATTGTTGATGATTCCGGATCGGAGTCGGCATTGGAGGACAAAGCGAAAGTTCTGGGTGCGGCAGACCTTGTCCGGGTTATCCCCGGAAAGATAACGGAAATCCCCACACCGTCAGAGGAGTTTCAGAGTGTTTACTGTCTCGGGCATCCGTTTTTTCCGTCGCCGAAATCCGCGCTGGCGAGGGAACTTTATCGTGTGCTTGCTCCCGACGGCGTGATCGCGTTCGCGGGGCCGGCATCGCTCACGAATTACACTCCGGACCATATGAAAAATGCGTTCGACGGGTACGGGGATATCGTGCTGAGAACACCGGCATATACCGCGCTTCTGTTCGCGCGGGAAGGGTTTCATATATTGACGGCGGAGTTTATGGCGGGGGCATGGGATCACTGGATGGCATGGCTGGAGGATGATTCCGGGGAGTTCAGGAAGGCGGCATTAGAGGATGGAGGGAGATGGCTGTCGCTTGGGTTGATTGTTTTGAAGAAACCCCCGAAGCCAAAATGGGCAGTGTGAGTAAAACTGCCGGCAGGGATGCCGGCGGTACAGCCGGCTGGAAGCCAGCGCTACAAGTAACTTATCCGGATAGTATTTTCCACTTCGTCGGCGGTTGACTGGGCGGTTTTGAGAGTGTCGGCGGTGGTGATGATGTAGCCGTGACGCTGGGTGTCCATAACGGGCGGGACAAGCTCGTCGCCGGGTTTGATGTAGAGACCGCATGTGACGACCCCGTCAAGTGATTGTGCTGTTTCGAGTCCTTCGATTTTGTCGACGATTCCGGGAGGGAAAAGGAGAAATCGGAGGACTGCGCACTGGTTTTTTGTAGGGCTGACAGGTTTCTCGTCGCCGACAGCGTAAAGCACGTTTGCTTCGAGGAGGTCGACTCCGGACAGTGCGGGGATAACGTGGCTGGACGTCCCGCTTCCGCCGCCGCGATTCGCCATTTCGATTAAATAGATGCCGTGGTCGGTGACGATCAGTTCGCCGTGAATCGATCCTGCGGTGATGCCCAAAGCATTGACGAGAGCATTGTAGACATCGCGGATTTCAGTGTGTGTTTTTTCGGGGAGCGGCGCGGGGAAGTCGAGATTCATCGCGATTATATGCGGTGGCGGTGTGTGACGTTTCGCGCTGACGCCGAGCAGATGGGTAACGCCCGCGTACCTGCATCCCTCGACAGTGACCTCGGTGCCGACAAGATATTCCTCGATCAGGATTCTTCCCTCGCGTGAGAATCGGAACGCATCCTCGAATGCGGGTTTCAGATCCTTGCGATGTTCCACGAGCTGCACGCCGCGACTCGCCTGCGCGTCGGTGGGTTTTACAACGCATGGAAGACCGACCCCGCCGGGAGCATCGGGGTGATCCTCGTCGATAGCCGCCATGCTTTCTTTAATCGATGCGCATACCCGGTATTTCGGATTTTTCAATCCGGCCTGTTTGGCGAGTTCACGCATTCGGGCTTTGTTTGTGGTGTTGAGGGCGACCTCGGGAGTTGGTCCGGGAAGGCTCATAGCCTCGCAGACCGTCGCGAGTGTCGGAACGGAGAGATCGGTCTGATCGGAGACCGCGCCGATGATTCCGATCTTTTTTCCGAGCTTGATTGTGCTATGGGGGTCGGTGATATCAACCGTCTCGAAACGGTCGGCGAATGTTACACCGTCAGCGTCGGGATTGCGGTCGGTCGCGACCGCGCGATATCCAAGCGACTGCACGGTTTTGATAAGCGGAATCTGCCAGAATCCCGCGCCCAGAACGAGTACCCAGCGGTCGCTCAAGGTTTAATCAGCCTCCTCGTCATTTTCGTCGTCGGAATCCGAGTCAGATTCGGCTACCGGAGGATCAACCGCGCTTTCCTCAACCTCGGCTCTCCGCCTCTCGTATTCCTCCTGCTGTTTCACGTAGTCATCCGACAATTCCTCGATTTCCTCCGGAGTGACATAGACTCCCATGGGATTGATGCCCATCGGGGTCGCTTCGAGAGTGGTGAGCACAATCTGCACTGCATGCTGGACTGGGAATTCCTTGAGCATGACTTTCATGCCGCCCCTGGGACCGCCGCCGCCCACGCCGGATTCGTTTACGAATAGCGCGGTCTGACGTCTGCCATCTTCATCTGTAGTGTTGATTGTATTCACAAAGATTTCATCATTGACGCTCTCCTCATCGGGACTGATTTCTCCGTAATTGAGGTAGTCGGAATAGAATTTCTCGATGGCCTCGTAAGGGGCTTTTGTGATGTAGGATTCGCGAAGTGCGGGGTCTTCGCCTGCCGGATAGATGCGCTGTGAACCTACAAAGACAGGCGGAAAGGCGGGATCGCGGGTGTCGTCGTCGCCGAGTCGCGACCGCGAGTCGCTGTAGATAACCCGGCCTTCTTCGTCAATGTAGTATTCCGGCTCCTGTGATGTTGAGCCTTCCTCGAGGACGATGGGTTCTTCATCGATGTCTTTTTCCGGAGGCTCGGCGGGTTTCGTGCATGCGGAACCCACAAGGAGTCCGAATGTGAAAATGATAAGGCAGAGTGTTTTTATCATACTGGTCATACTTGTCACCATGGTTAATAGAATGGTCGAATAATATTATACCCTCAGGAGTATGATTCTGATAGCGGGTGGTAGGTTTGGTTGGAATACCTCTCTAAAACTTTGGTGTTACCAGTTTCCGTCGGGACCGCCGAATGCGCCCATTCAGGAACGGGTATCAGGATTCGGATCATCGGAATCCAGAAAATCGGGATTGCCGATCTGTGCCGGTGAACCGATCGGGAGATGCCAGCCAGGATCGAACATCGGGTCCTGACCGATGATTATTCCATGGCAGTCGGCGGAGTTATAGGTGTTATCCGCGTCCTGCGCGTACATGTCGTATATCAGGTTATTCTCGATGTTCCAGTTTTCATGGATGCCGTCTCCGGATACACGGAAGAACAGCGGGATTGTTTCAATCCTGCGACCGGGTCCGCCGAAATCATGCACGACGTTATGCCGCACCGTCACGTCGGAATAGCCGATCACGTTGATACCCCAGCCTAGGAGACATCAATAATCCATGCGCCAAAGAGAACCCGATTGGAATTCCGTTCTCCGGCGGGCCAGCCCTTTATGGATTCCTTCCAGTGGATCGCGAGCGCGGGGAGGTCCTCCTCGCGGAATTCTTTTATGGTGAAATCGGACATTTTATTTTTTGCTGATCGTTTCCTGATGGGATTATTAGATAATCAACATTTTCCGGTACCCCACCCTTTAGGGTGGGATATCCCGGGTTTCATGCACCTTTCACCCACCCTAAAGGGTGGGGTACCGGGGTATCTTTTTTTCTATGGCTTCTAACTTTCTGTATTCTGCTGATGGCGTTTTTCGCGGATGTTGCTCGCGCCGATTTTTACTGTCTCGACCGGGATTTTCTCAAGCTGTCGCCAGAACCACAGCCCGACGAAAAAGAGGATAACGGTTTCAGTTATTGCGAGCCATGACGGGCTGACTTTTGCAAGAATCGCGACCCCTCCGAAAATCGCGCCGAGAAGCCAGACGAGTATCACCGCGAAGGTTTTCGAGAATCCGAAATTTACAAATCTGTGCGATGTGTGGTCCTTTCCGCCCCACCAGAAATTGATTTTTCTTTTGCCCCGGCTGAACGCGACAAAGAATGTATCGAAAACCAGAACACCCATTACGATAATTGGAGCGAGAGTGTGGCTCAGAACCTGAAAATTCTCAACGGACGGATGGTCCGGGATGCGTCCGGCCATCAGGCCGAGAAAGCTCAGGTAGAAGCCGAGAGTGATACTGCCCGCGTCGCCGAAAAAAATGGAGGCTTTGGGGAAGTTGTACGGGAGATATCCGATCAGCGCTCCGACCAGGATCAGTGAAAGTCCGATCGCGACAGGAT
>CBDUUJ010000266.1:0-4605 GCA_965370205.1 uncultured bacterium | reverse complement strand
TTTCTATCGTCAATCATCCAGAAAAAGACACCCACAAACCCGTAGATTATTAAAAAAACGGTCGAGACAGGACTAAGTTTGTGGGCGGCATAATTTTATATGTCTATAAATCGAGAAGCGTTGTTTTTTTCGTCAGCCACAGAACGCAAGTGCTACAATGCCGGCACTGCAAACTTGTATTTTTTTTCTGTTGAGTTAGAATCTCAGAGACACTAATCTAAACATCTATAACTACAGGAGAATACAATGAGCGAACCTCCCGATGATTTCAACATTCCGGATGACGCGAATCCTCCCGATGACGACAACAATGGCGACGGGGATAAACATAAGCCCGGGGGACCGAAGAAACGCAAGGTCAAGGTACTTATGTCGCAGAACGCCCAGGAAGTCAGATTTGCCGACATGTTCGCGTTCACACTCAGCCCGACACACGGCATTGTGAAATTCGGCGTTTTTCATCCCGAGACCGGCGAATTCATCGTGCACACCCAGATCGCACTGACACCTCAGGGCATGGTTGCGTTCAGCCAGTCGCTTACGAAGCAGCTTGAGAAAGTCAGAAAAAACAAGCCCGGGGGGCCCCGCAGCCTGAACTAAAATATGAGAATTAAATACAAGCCGCCGGGGCATTGCACAGGCCGATACAACATGATATCATCGACTCACCCGGCTGTTCGGGCAGTCAACGTTTGACTCTAACATTTCTCATATGGGGATCTGCTCTCGCCCGATGTGTCGAAGGCCACCCTTGTCAACGGCCCCTCGCGGGGTCAGGTGGAATCCTGATTCGGGTGAGGCCTCAGGCCCCGACGAATGAGTCGGTCAGAACCCCACCCTGGTTTGGACAGAGTCCAAACTAGCCGCCCACAGTCGGGCCTTTTTGATTTATTTATGGCTGAATGAAGCCAATCAATTTTATTTTTCGTCTGCAATGTAAAACGGACGGAAAACGAAAGAACGCTGGAGGCTCAGTATGAGCATCAATGAAGTTACTTCCGATGATTTCGACAGGGAAGTAATCCAGGAATCAAACAACAGACCGGTTGTGGTTGATTTCTGGGCGCCATATTGTGGACCATGCCGCATGATCAGTCAGTACATGGATGAACTGTCCCAGGAGTATGATGGCAAGGTCATCTTTTTCAAACTCAATATTGACGTCGCGCAGGATATTGCCAGCCGCTACAACATCATGAGCATCCCGACCGTCATTGTGTTCAGGAACGGAGAAGTAAACGAGGCGATCTCGGGCGCTCGGAAAAAAGAAGCCTTCAAAGCGAAATTTGATGAGATTCTGTCCGAATGACAGCCGCATTTTATTTTCCTGATTGAATATCATATCCCCTCAACGGGGTTTTACTTTATCGGAGTATCCCCTATGCCTGAACGAGTGGCATATCTCGATTACGGTTCCACAACGCCTCTGCGGAGATCCGCCCGGGAGGCCATGAAGCCGTACCTCACGGACAAATACGGAAACGCATCCAGTCTCTACAAACTCGGACGGGAATCCCGCGCGGCTGTCGAGGACGCTCGCGAGCTTGTCGCGTCACTGCTGGGCGTCTCATCCAGAGAGATTATCTTCACAAGCGGCGGAACCGAATCGCTCATCACGTCTCTTATCGGCGCTTTCGTCGGAAACCGCCATCGAGGCAGCCACATCATCACGACAAGATTCGAGCATCACGCGACCCACGCGATCTTTAATTTCCTTCGCGATGAAATGGACGCTGAAACCGAGATGGTCGGTATTGACTCAGACGGTATCGTCCGCATGGATGAGCTTGAATCGATGCTTCGCGACAACACCGTGCTCGTCAGCGTAATGCATGTCAATAATGAGCTTGGCACAATTCAGGATTTGGAAGCGGTTGTCGAACTGTGCTCATCAAAGGGGATAATTGTGCACTCCGACTGCGTTCAGGCTATCGGGAAAATGCCTGTTAACCTTGCCGATATGGGTGTCGATCTCGCGTGTGCATCCGGGCATAAATTCGGAGGTCCCAAGGGAGTAGGCATTTTATTTATCAAAGAAGGAACTTACATAGAAAGTATCTGCAAAGGCTCACACGAATTCGGGATCAGGTCGGGAACGGAAAATATTCCGGGTATAGTTGGTATTGCGGTCGCCCTTGCGGAGGTCGTGAATGAAATCCCGGAACTTGGAAATCGCCTTCAGGACTATGGAAACCAGTTGTGGAACTGTATTAAAGAGGTTGTTCCGGATGCTGAATTCAACGGCGACCGGGACAAGTGTGTATCCGCCACGATGAACGTCCATCTTCCCGACTGCGACGGGGAAACGCTTGTCATGGCGCTGGACAGGGAGGGTATCGCCCTATCCACCGGAAGCGCCTGCCAGACTGAAAACGATGATCCAAGCCATGTTCTCTATACGATCGGCCTGTGCAGACTCATGGCGCAGAGATCAATCCGCCTGAGCATGGGATACGCTACCACCCAGGAGGATATCGATAAATTCGTCCGCGTTTTTCCTCAGGTTTACAGCCAGGTTATGAGCGCAAGTGTTAGCTGATAACTCCCCTTGCTGTATAATTGCTGTTGTATGCCATACGACATCAAACGAAATCTGCCGGAAGATTCAAAAATTCTCGTCGCGATGAGCGGCGGGGTCGATTCCACTGTTGCCGCAAGTCGATTAGTCCGGGCTGGATTCGAAATTGTCGGCGTGACAATGCAGCTCGTACCCTGGGAAGACATTTCAGCTATTGAATCCGCCCGCAGGATGGCCGGGGAGATCGGCATCCCGCATTTTGTTGTCAACCTCTCCGACCTGTTCGAAGAGAAAGTCATGGCTCCTGCCCGCGCGGAGTATTCATCGGGACGGACCCCGAATCCATGCGTTCTCTGCAACCGTTTCATGAAATTCGATTCCCTTTTCAAACACGCCGACCAAATGGGATGCACGCATATCGCGACCGGTCACTATGCGAGGATAACCGAAGATTCATCAGGATTGCACCTGCTGCGTGGAATCGACACTGAAAAGGACCAGTCATATTTTCTCGCGGTTCTGACTGAAAAGGAACTTGCACGTATTATCTTCCCGCTGGGAAACGACACGAAAAAATCGATCCGCGATGAAGCTGTGAAAATCGGGCTTGATGCCGCCGACCGCCCGGAATCCCAGGACCTGTGCTTCTTCGCATCGTCCCACGATACATCCAATTCGGATTTGCTGATGGTTGACAGCAGCCCCGGTGAGATTGTGAAAACCGACGGAACGGTTGTCGGGCGGCATGACGGGATCGGCGGCTACACTATCGGCCAGCGGAAAGGTGTCCCCGGCGGAATGCCCGAAAAAATGTTCGTCGTTGAGATCGACCCGGAATCAAATCGCGTAATTATCGGAACTGATAAAGAATGCTATTCATCAAAGTTCACGGTCCGGGATGTGTCGTTTGTCTCACAGGAAAGGGACAGTGCCCGTCTGGATGATTATGTCGGCGTGCAGGTGCGGTATCGAACCCGACCGGTCCCCGGAAAAATTCAATTAACCGAAAAAAACAACGCGGAAATTGAATTGTATGAGCCGGTTCGTGCGATAACACCCGGGCAGATCGCGGTGTGGTATTCTGATAATGAAGTACTTGGCGCAGGTACAATTCTGGAAGTCGAGAGGAATAACAGGTGAACACAACCGGACCATTCAAACTTGAGAAGGACTCCAAAATAACGATCCTCAGCGGAGCGGGGATCTCAGCAGAGAGCGGGATCCCGACATTCCGTGGCGAAGATGGACTCTGGAGCGACGAGAGCCTCATGCAAATCGCGACCCCGCGAGGATTCGCAGCCGATCCCGCGAGAGGCTGGGATTTTTATAACCAGCGCCGCATCAACATGTCTTCCTGCGAACCTAACGCTGCTCATAAGGCTCTCGCGAAAATGGAGAAAGCCGGCTACGATGTCGTCGTCATCACGCAGAACATCGACGGTCTCCATGCGCGATCGGGAAGCACGAAAGTCATCGAGCTGCACGGGTCGGTCTGGGAGGTAAAATGCTCCAACCCGTCATGCGCGATGAAACCTTTCGAGAATCTTGACATTCCACTTGAAGATATTCCTCTCATGTGCGACATCTGCGGATCGCATCTCAGGCCGAACGTCGTCTTTTTCGAGGAGATGCTTGATCCCGTGACCATTGCGAATGCCGACCGTCGAACGAAGCAGACCGATCTGTTTCTCGTCATCGGCACAAGCGGTGTCGTGTATCCGGCTGCTGGATTCGCGCAGGTCGCCCGAATCGCGGGTGCATACATTATCGAATTGAACATTGAGGAGACGCCACTGACACCGATCTGCGACGAAAGCCGATCAGGTCCATGCGGCGAAACACTTCCGAAACTGTTTTCAGACCTGACGGCTGGCGATGTTGAATTTTCATAAAAATGCAGGATATCAACCGGATATTGAGCAGTATGAATTTCGATTTCTACCGCAGGAACACATCTATGCCGCCCACAAACTTGATCCTGTCTCGACCAATCCTGAACAACCTTCGGGTTTGTGGGTGTCCTTTCCGGAATCGATTGGATAACTGGTAATAACGGACACCCACAAACCCGGAGATTATCCGGGATT
>CBDUUJ010000265.1:0-4620 GCA_965370205.1 uncultured bacterium | reverse complement strand
ATGCTCTCGATACCGGCGAGGTGAAGGTCACTCTCACCGGAGCCTGCGCGGGATGTCCTCACGCAGAGGTAACCCTAAAAATGGGAATCGAGAGATTTCTGAAAGAGGAAATCCCCGAGGTCAGCTTCGTAACGAATGTCGAGCAGTAGTGTTTATATGAATTTGTATCAGAGCCGCGAGCGTCAGCGAGCGGTTTAATGTTTTATAAGTTATTTTTTCCTCGATAGCAGTATATCCAGAACCGCTATATCGCTTGGTTTGACGCCGGAAATACGCGCGGCCTGTCCGAGGGTTCGAGGACGGATTCGCGCGAGTTTCTCCCTCGATTCGCGGCTGATCGTTGTGATTTCCATGTATGGGAAATCGTCGGGAATTCGCACATGCTCGGCGCGCGCGAGCCGTCTGACCTCGTTCTGCTGGCGATTCAGGTAGCCTTTGTATTTTATCTCCGCCTCGACAGTCATGATCGTGTTGATGCTGAATTTTCCGTCGAGCAGTCCTTTCTCCCGGAGTTCATCCAGACGGACTCCCGGCACTCTAAGCCATTCTGCGAGTGTGCGCACGGGTGGACCGCCCGTTTCCGATTCAAGAATGATATCGGCGCGCGCGCGGGTCTGTTCGAGGATTTCAGTTAATTCCGCGATGGCGTTTTCGCGTTCACGATATTGTTTCCAGCGTTCGTCATCGACAAGCCCGATCTCCCGACCCAGCGGAGTGAGCCTGCGGTCGGCGTCATCGAATCTCAATAAAAGGCGCCATTCCGCCCGTCCGGTGAGCATCCTGTATGGATCGGAAACTCCCTTCGTCGCGAGATCGTCGGTCATCACGCCGAGATACGCCTGGTCTCGCCCGATTACGATTGGCTCATCCCCGCGAAGATACCGCACTGCGTTGATCCCGCTGAGAAGCCCGAGTCCGGCGGCCTCCTCGTATCCGGTAGTGCCGATCATATTTCCGGCGAGAAACAGATTGCCAAAATTTTTCGACGCGCCCCAGATAGTGACTTGCTGCGGATCGACATAGTCATACTCGATCGCGTAACCGTAACGGACAATTTTCGCGTTCTCCAGTCCGGGAACCGACCGCACGTACTCATCCTGCACGTCTGCGGGAAGGCTCGTTGATAATCCCTGCAGATAAATCTCGACTTCTAAGGGACCGCTCGACGCTTCCGGCTCAAGAAAAACCGGATGGCTGATTTTGTCGGGGAATTTGCGGTACTTGTCCTCGATGCTCGGACAGTAGCGTGGACCCTCGCCGGAGATGTCGCCTGAAAAAAGCGCCGCGCGTTTGAGATTACGTGTGATTATCGCGTGGGTTTCCTCGGTTGTGTGAGTAATATAGCAGGGCAGGCGGGGGAGATCATTTTTCGGAAGATCGAGGAAGCTGAATCCGGGATGCTCCGGATCGGGCGGCTGGAGTTCGAGCGATTTGTAATCGACCGAGTCGCGATGCACTCTCGGCACTGTCCCGGTTTTCAGGCGGGCGAGTGGAAGCCCGAGTTCTCTCAGTGAATCGGATAATTTATTAGCGGGAGCTTCGCCCTCACGTCCGCACTCGATTCTTTCTTCCCCCCGGTAAATAACGCCGCCGAGGAATGTACCAGTCGCAAGGATTACCGCGCGCGAAGTAAAAATTTCCCCATCCTCAAATCCGACTCCTGTAATTGTGTCTCCATCAGCGATGAGGTCGGTTACGATTCCTTCGCGAATGGTGATGTTTGATTCGTTTTCGAGAATTTCACGGCAGGTACTCGCGAAAAGGGATTTGTCGCATTGTGCCCGTAGTGCGCGGACTGCCGGACCCTTTTTCGTGTTGAGCCACCGAACATGCAAGCTTGTTTTGTCGGTGACAATCGCCTGCATTCCGCCGAGCGCGTCGATCTCCCTCGTCAGATGCCCTTTCGCGGGTCCGCCGATGGAGGGATTGCACGGCATCCAGCCGATGCGGTCGATCCTGACAGCCGCGACGAGCACATTCATGCCGAGTTTCGCGGAAGCAAGTGCCGCCTCGCATCCGGCGTGTCCGCCCCCGACAACGATGATGTCGAATTTTTGTGTCATGCAAGAAACCGCGATGAAGGATAGACGGGGAAAGGGTGTTAATCAAGGGAAGTTGTGTGTGATTTTCTTACATCAGATGGTGACAAGCTTGATCGGCTGGAAGCCAAACGGCGCTTGTCACCGGCACCCGGGTGGACAGGCATTTTTAGTTGTCACCGGTATCCGGTGGGATTTAATTTTCGAAATCCCAGTCGCCGTACGGACCGCCGTAGCAGCCCATATCAGAATCTGATCCGTCAAAATCGGTAATCGTCGGGTCGCCGGTGTCCTCAGCCGGAGATCCGCTCTGGAGGTGGTGGTCGTTTTCCGGGTCTGCATATTCGGGATCGCTTGTGATACATCCGGTTCCGGGAGTCATCAGATAGAAATAACTGCCCCCGTCCGGTAGAGCAGGGGTATCGCATGTGCAGGAGTAGTCGAAGTTTAAAACATCCACCCCCCCGGCTGATCCAATGTAATAAAAGGTGCCGCCGCCGCAGTCGGTCCAGATGGTGTTAGTCATGTAGACTAAACCACCGCCTCTGTAGAATCCATAACCGTTCGTATCGGTACCGAGCCGATCGAAGGTGCAGTTTTCGTAGTCTGTGACTGGATCGCCGTCATGCGACAGGTTTTTCTGGTAATAGGTATCAAGCGTTACTTGAAGGCAGTTCTGAACCAGGAGTGAGCCGCCCGTATAAGACAGGAATGCCTTTGTACTGGCATTGATGTCGTGAATGTACAGGTGCCTGAAAATGGCATTATCTGCGTCCAACATTCCGAGTTTCCCCGGGTGTCCCCATGGATAATACACACTGTAGGCCGGTCCGGTGACCTCAAATCCATCAAATGTGCAATCATCACCCTCGATTCTGACAAAGCCCGTCTGCATGGGTGGTTCATCGGTGTCATAGTCGCCATAGCAGCCCTGAATTCGGGTCCCGGCATTAGCGCTGTCTAATGTCAGGTCTTCAGAATAGGTGCACTGCCCGCCTGATCCGTCATCGCCACGGACGAGAATGTATCCATCCTGGCCGGTCGCGCTCAAAGCGGCGACGATTCCAGGAAAAGGCAGGTCGCGGGAGCCGTCGGGGGTTCCACCGGTATACGCGGCCCATACATAGGTACCGTCGACAACCTCGTAAGATCCGGGCAATTCATATGTACTTTCACCGCCTGTTCCATCGGTGATCTTCAATTTAATTACATGTGTGCCCGCATCGGGGAATCCTGCTGAGACCACCATTCCCGATGCGTCATCATAGAGGTCATCACCATTCATTTCCCAGAGGTATTCAGAGATGGGTCCGGATGAACCGGACGCGTCGAGGGTGAGCCACCATTCAGTCGGTAATGGGTCGGTGGAAGTGCCTTCGGGACCGAATCCATCGAAGTACGGTTCGATTTCCGCAGTACCCAGCGCTTCGATCGTGGTTGTGTTGGAAACCGCAAGGGAATGCCTGAAATAATTTGCCAGCGGAAAATCCGGTATGGGTGTACCGAATCCCTGGTCATAGGTGGTCGGATCGGCGGATTCAACCGCGATCAGCACTTCCTGGTTTTCAAGGCCTGACGGGCTCGCGCCGGTTATTTCAACAGTGGCGACTGATGAAATCAATGTCCCTGCCGACCATGCAAGCGTTCCCGGATCAATGGTCACACTTCCACCTGGCACCAGATCATCGGCAGAAGAAACATGAATGTCACCGATCCCGCTGAGACCATTCCAGTCAAAAATTTCCAGGTCGAGGATAATGTCCCCGCCATTGTTGGAAGCATCCACGTACCAGGTGGTGGAGTTGTCGGTGATGTCAACAAAAAATGATTCGGCGGCGTTGGCGGAAATCGGGAAATCACCGGGCACATCAAGAATTTCCGGATCGCCGGACAGGGTTTCATCGGGCAGTTCCCAGTTGGCGGTGACAGCATACTGGAACTCAAGCACCGGGTTCCCGGATGGTGTCGGGAATTTCAGGACATACTCACGGGTGTTGGATAATCCCGGTGAAAATTTCCCGCGATCTTCGACGTTATTCTCAACATCAAAAAAACCGGCGATGCTTTCATCCTGTACAAGACCGTCGGCGAAATATTTGTAACCGTTGGCTTCCGCACCGCCCGGTCCCGGGAAATCGTGATTGCCGAGAGCGCCGGGTTTGAACGTCAGAATGGTTCCATCGGTCGGGAATAAAATCGGCGACATCCAGCATGTATAGCCATCGGCGTTTTCGAGTATCGCGCTGTTAATGCCGTCATTTATATCAATGTCTTCAGCGCCGTGAGGGAATTCAAGGCCGCCCTCGTGAATGAAAACGCCGTAGACGTCGAAACCTGTATATTCATCGAGGCCCGGGAACGGGTGTTTCAAAATGATATTTACTGTAATGCGGCCCTCGGTCGGGTATTCGGATATATCGGTAATTTCCACAGATAAGCTGCCAGGTGATCCCACAGGCGGCTGCAGGAAGGTGACGACATTTATTGTGAATTCAGGACCACGGAGCGGGATTATGTCAACCGTACCACTCAAAGTGTCGACAGATATCTCCCACAAACCCCATAGCTGCTTCGATCCCTG
>CBDUUJ010000264.1:0-4656 GCA_965370205.1 uncultured bacterium | reverse complement strand
AATCCATACGCGAAAATAGGAATAAAGATCGCAGTAGTAATCGTATTATGCCTTGTTCTTCTCCTGGGTTACAACCTGCTGGGTCACAGTACCTTTGTAAGGCAGAAGAGGGTTTGGAATAACAAACTGAATGAGCAGAAGGTGATTGAAGAAAATATTCTTACTCTTCTGGCATACAAGGATGATCTGCCGAATATCCGTCAGGTTCAATACCAGGATATACAGACAATCCGGAATCTTATTCCTGATGCCGATGAATTCGTGCTGACCAGTTACCTGAGAAGGATTCACGGGCTTCTCTCGGAGAATCATCTGGAGACCGGTGGAATAGTAATTAGCGGGGGACGTAGAGCGACTGAGGAAACTGATTTTCAAACGGCGTTTTCTTCGGATGTAACCGCCCTGCAGACCGATCTCGACATGATCGTTGAGGCTCTTCAGTTTTTCAGGGACAACAGGGGCGACATGAATAACATGCTGATGAGTTTTCGGTTTTATCGGAAGCTTGCCACCGAGGCTGAGAATTTCTCGGTGATTACAGCCGGTATCGAAACTCATTCGTTCAACTTGACGGTTCGTGGATCCTATACTGACATTAAAAAATTCACCTATGATATTTTTAACATGCGCCCCCACACCGCCCTGGTTAATTTCCAGATGGCGCCTCAGGGAGCGGGAGTCGGCCCGACTCGTCAGTACTCTGCAAGTTTCAGGCTTATTACCTACGGAGATGCCAATACACCTCCTCCGTTATGGGTTTATATGAATGAGGGGCGTGAGCAGGAGGAGGATAATCAGTCAGGCAATGATGTGGAAGTTGCTGAAGCTCAGGATGGTGAAGAAGAGGCCGGCATTGAGGAAGGGTGAAAAGTTATGAATAAACTCAGGGGACAACCACAGGAAATGAATCGCAGGCTGGAGCAGATGATGCCATATGCGGTTATTGCCGTATTGTTAATCGTCGGCTATTTCATCCTGTTCCATACCGGTAACAATACAGCTCAGGCACAGGTTAATCCTGGCCGCGTGGGTGAAGCTGTTGTCGAGCAGATTACCGGAGCCGCTACGGAGCGTAGCGCGGAGATTGCCGAGGTGGAGGCCGAACTGGAGGACCCCGGCTCCACGGGAATGGATTTCGAGGAGGAAGAAATCGATATTACACCCTCGGAAGATATGGCAGGTGACTCGGTTGAGTTGATTGAAGAACCGGAAGAGGAAATGGTTTCGGTTATGGATTTCTCCCTTTCATCTGAGGGACTTGGCGGGAAATATATTAACGATTTGGATCAGGAGGAATTATCTCAGTATCTTTTTCAACTGGAAGATACACAGGGCGATCCGAGGTGTGTCAACCAGTTGATTCCGATTCTGCAACGGTTTCAGGTCATGACCAGTCCTCCTCGGAGCTGGATGCATCTCGAGGAGGACGAGACCCCACCGTGGCTCTCGGAATCCAGGCGTTACAGCCCATTCGATCCGGTCGGTGGAGGAGGAGGGGCAGCGCCCAGCATGCTGGGGCATCCGATACCGCCGTTTCCTCCCATTGAACGCGGTGTTGATTATGTTGAAACAGGTTTAACGGCACAGCAGGTCGCCAGGAGTATTAAACTGGTTGGAGTAATGGGCGAGGCGGGAGATTACATGGCAATACTGTCGGCATATGGTGAGGATGTTGTATTAAATGTCGGAGATGAAGTCATCACTCGTGAAAATCAGACTTTCATTGTTGAGGAGATTTCACAGACGGGCGTAAGGATTATGAACCAGGCTCGTCCACAGGATAAGGGATTAATTCAGTTTGTGGAACAGGAGTTGTCCGGGATAGAGATATCGATATCCAACTAGGGCGGAATAAAAAAGAGCATAGGACGCTTGAATATACATTTTTCATCAGTGAAGTTATTGTCCTTGACTATCCGGGAAGTAATACAGGATAGAAAGCAATCAGGGAGCCAAATTCGTCAAATGAGAATCGCGCACCAAACTGGAAATAATACAAAAAAATCCCCCTGGGGAAGAGGGCTGATGCTCCTTCTTGTCCTGCTACTCATAGCGCCACTGACAACGCTCAGGGCGCAGGAGTCTGCAGGTACCGCCGAGGTGAGCGCTGCAGGAATTGAGCTCAGCGGCGAGACGCTGGTCATTGACCTGACGATGTCACAGCCGGTGGGTGTCAGGACATTTAATCTGACATCGCCGAACAGACTGGTCTTCGATATCGAGGACGCGGTTCTTTCGCTTGATGAGGATGCGCTCACGAGCTGGGCATCTCCGATGGAAGGAATCGCGAGTCTGGACATCGCGCAGTTCTCGATGGAACCGCCGGTGATCAGGATTGTCGCCGAGATCACGGGCGCCGGTTTTGAAACCGACCGTATCACGGGTCCGGACGGCGTCAGTCTGGCGATATATCGCGGCACCAGCCCCTTTGAGGACACTGGTCCGGGAGCACCTCCGGAGCATATGATCCCGACAATCGAGAAGCTTCTGCATGAAATTATCGATGCCGGTAGCGACCGGTTTATTATCGATTTCTCCTTTGGCGTTGTGCTTCCACAGGTGAAAATTGAAAGTCCCACTGTGCTTCTGCTCAAATTCCCGGGAACCGACATTGTCCTGCCTGCAAGCGATCCGGCCAATTTCGCGACGAGTGTGGATGGAAGCCAGGTCAGCCTTATGCGCGCCGAGCGGATCGGTGCCGGTCCCGACATGGTGACCGAGATCAGGCTGACTGTAAGGAACACATCCCTGCTTGGCTACACTCTGGAAACGAATAATGATGACACGTTCGAGTTGATCCTGTTTGCTGAGGAACCTGCGGTTGAGATTCCTGAAACGCCGGTTGAGCCTGAGCCTCTCCAAGTGGTAGGCGGCGAAATGATGGTCCTGGCTTCGGGTGACGATGTACCTGTGCTGCCCGATGCCCCGATCAAAATCGAAAGGGTTCAGTTCCAGGCAATCGACAGTGATACCGATCGCTTTTACATCTATTACGATGGTGTTGAGCCGGAACCGAGAATCCAGCGCTTCAATTACCCGACCCGTATTGCGCTCTACATCCCCGACTCAGCCGTGGTTCTTCCGGAAAGCGCGGAAGGACGTTTCGATGTGGCTGTGAGGGGTGTCATTGCTGCTGAGCTTAAGGTTGTCAACAGGGTTATCGAGGATGTCGGTCCGGAGAGCCAGTTTGTGTTCTACTTCCCTGAACTCGATCACGAGAGTATCGGGTTCACGATTGACTATGTCGATCCAGGGCTGATTCATATTGATTTCTATCTTGCGAGCACACCGCTGGAAATCGAGAGCCCGGTTGAATTAAATACCAGTGTCGATGAGGGTCCGGCGGAGCCTGAAGAGGTCGCCGTTCCTGAGCCTGAGGTTGAAGTTGTCGAGGAAATTGAGATTTCGGAGCCTGAAGAGGTTGCCGTTCCCGAGCCTGAGGTTGAGATTGTCGAGGAAATTGAGATTCCTGAGCCTGAAGTTATTGAGGAACCGGTACCGGTCGAAGTTGAGCTTCCGAAGCTGACGGTTATAGCTGGTGAGGTTATCGATAATGTTATCGATTTCACGATAGTAGCCTCTGAGCCGATGCCCGCGCCAGGCTGGGTTGACTATCACTATCCGGAAAGAATCGGGCTTCGATTCCCGCTTGCGGATGTTCAGTTGCTTGATGCCGATCCGGGAACCTGTTCGGCCTATACCCATATCAGGAAAATCCCGCTGGTCAGGGCGATTATCAAGGATCGACCGGACGAGCAGCATACGACCATCATTTTCACACTTGAGGGGTATATCGAAGAGTATGGGAGAGAGCTTTCCTCAAGTGGTAATGAATTGAGAATATCATTTGTTTACAATCCGGTTACCGAGATAGAGCCTCCGGCTGTTATTGAGCCGGAACCTGTAGTAATCGAAGAACCGGAACTTGTAGTAATCGAAGAACCGGAACTTGTAGTAATTGAGGAGCCGGAACCGGAGCCTGTAGTAATTGAGGAACCGGAACCTGTAGTAATTGAGGAACCGGAACCGGTGGTAGTTGAAGAGCCGGAACTTGTAGTAATTGAGGAGCCGGAACCGGAACCTGTAGTAATTGAGGAACCGGAACCGGTGGTAGTCGAAGAGCCGGAACCTGTGGTAGTCGAGGAACCTGCTCCGGTTGTTGAAGAAATTGAGGAGATTGAAGAGATTGAGGTGCCGGGTACGCCTGCGGCTCCTGGCGCGCCTCCTTTCAGTGCGCCGGAACCGGCACCTGAGCTGCCTTTGATCATTGTCGATCTTGCGAATACGGCGGATGACCTCGTAACCTTTACGATCAGAACATCCGAGACTCTTCCGGTGCCGGACTGGGTCGAATATCGATACCCGGACAGGCTGGGGCTTCGGTTCCCGCTTGCCAATGTCGAGTTGATGGGTGAGAGAGAAACATTCACCGTCCGTACCAATGTCGCTGTAATTCCGATGGTTCGCACTATAGTGAAAGATCAGGCCGGTGAGCAGTACACAACGGTCACATTCACGCTTGGCGGATCACTTGATGAATTTGATGGAGAGCTGGACTGGAACGGGAACGAAATGAATGTCGCTTTCCGGTATGAGCCTGTTGTGATCGAACTGGAACCTGAGATCGTGCCGGAACCGGTAGCGATTGAAGAAGCT
>CBDUUJ010000263.1:0-4668 GCA_965370205.1 uncultured bacterium | reverse complement strand
CGAGACGCATCTCCCGTGGCTTGGACAATTTCTCGGTCATTCCGTGCCGCGTGTGGTTGCAGGACTTCTTGTCATTCTATGGCTGGCAAGCTCAGTATCGCAGGTCGGAGTGAACGAGCAGGGAGTCCGCGAACGGTTCGGGGCGTTCACAGGCGAAATCCTGGAGCCGGGAATTCATCTCGGATTTCCGTGGCCGGTTGACCGCGTGATGAGATTCCCGTCGCGGAAGATTCAGGTAATGGAGATAGGTTTCACAAAGGAAATTTCCAGAACCCGCACCAATCTGATCTGGACCGAGGCGCATGGGATAACCGAGGACCGGTTTGTGACCGCGTCGGGCAGCGAAGTGATCTCGTTCGACATCGAGCTTTATTACCGTATCTCCGATGTGAGGAAATTCGCCTACACATGCCAGAATCCTGAGACACTGCTTCAGGAGATCGCATATCAGACCATAATGCTCCGTACGCACGCGACGAATACCGATACGCTGTTGAGTCGGGATCGCGGGGCGCTGGCGGAGGGATTGCAGGCGGATATCCAGGCAGGCTGCGACAGTGAGAATATCGGAATTGAGGTCGCGCAGGTGGCGATAATCGCTATTCATCCGCCATTCGAGGTGGCGGAGGCGTATCAGGCTGTAGTCAGCGCGGAAGTTTACAGGGACACACTGGCGATCCAGGCGAGCACGTACCGTGAGGATGTGATCCCCACGTCCCGCGCGTATGCCCAGACGATGCAGGATGAGGCATCAGCGTACGCGGCGGGACGGGTCGCGACAGCTCGCGGTGAGGCTGTCGGATTCACCAGTCTGGTTGACGCGGCGAAACCGGAGTTTGATCTTTATAAATTCCGTCGTCGGATGGAAATTCTTGAGACGGGTCTCGATAGTAAGCGGCTCTATGTCGTGAGTAAAAATATAATACGTTCAGAGGACGGGGACGGTCGGGGTATCTGGTTCGATCTTCGGTGAGGGGGATTTATTTCCTCATCGAAGTCGGAGGTGAACGATATGCAGAAAAATGTTCGAGTAACTCTGGGGCTGGCGGTGATTCTGTTGCTGCTGGTCTCGGCGTGCATGTTCCAGCTACGGGAAGGATCGGTCGCGGTCGTGACCCGTCTAGGCAGTCCGAATCGGACCGAGCTTAACGCCGGTCTGCATTTCCGTTTACCCTGGCCGATAGAAAATGTTCACCGATTCGACAACCGGAAACGCGTTCTGGAAACAGCTTTTAGTGAGACTCTGACGAAGGATAAGAAAAATGTCATTCTTCTGAATTATGCAGTCTGGGATATAGAGGACCCGCTCAGGTTCCTTCAGGCGGTTGGCGATATGCAGTCGGCGGAGATCCGTCTGGACGGCCTCATCACGAACGCGAAAAATGCGGTGATGGGCAACTACGATCTGTCGGCGCTGGTGTCGCTGGATCTGGAGACATTGAAAGTTCCCGCGATCGAGCAGGCGATTCTCGATATGGTTCAGCAGGATGCCGAGGATCAGTTTGGAGTCAAGGTGCATCAGGTCGCGATCCTGAAACTGGCGCTGCCGGAGGATAATATCGCCAGGGTTTTCGAGCAGATGCGTGCCGAGAGAGCGCAGTACGCCCAGAGATTCCGCTCGGAGGGCGAGGAGCGGGCGCAGGCGATCAAATCCGCCACCGACCTGGAAAGCGCTCAGATTCTGGCGGAAGCACAGGAGACATCGGCGCAGATTCGTGCGGAAGCGGACGCGGAGGCTGCGAGTATTTACTCCGCGGCGCACTCGCAGGATCCGGATTTCTATACATTCCTGCGATCGCTTGAAGCGCTCGAGGCGATTCTTTCCGAGAACGCGACTCTGGTTCTCGATACAGGCTCGTCTCCATTCGATGTTTTACAGGGAGACTGACTGAAATCGGAGATCAATGACAGTATCTGCTGAAAATAAAAACAACAATATCACCGCTAAGCGTGTATCCGGATGGCAGCTCGCGTTGCGCATTGTGATAATCGCGCTGGCGGTTATTTTCCTGTGTTCCGGCGTGCGAATTATCCAGCCGACCGAGGTTGGGATCGTCCTGAGATTCGGGAAGCTTCCGGGGGAGACCGCGAAAACACATCCGCCGGGACTTCTGATCGCTTTTCCGTATCCGATCGATGAGGTTATCCGTGTGCCGATCAAGGCGGTCCAGCAGATTGCAATTGAGAACTACTGGCAGGAGGAAACGACCGGGACAACGCTGACATCGTTTCATCCGTTTGAACAGGGATACTGCATAACCGGCGACTACAATGTCGTCCTGCCCAGATTGATAGTGAAATACCAGGTGAAGGACGCGGTGGCGTACTCGCTCGCGATAACCGATCCGGAGATGATGCTCCGCGACGCTGTAAGCATTGAATTGGTCCGCACGGTTGGCGAATTGGGCGTTGATTACCTTCTGACCGAGGGCAAGGCGGAGCTTGCATCGACCGTGATGTCCCGTACGCAGGAGCGGCTCGACCTCGCGGGATCGGGTATACAGGTCGTGTCGGTTGAAATTAATGAGTTAATACCGCCGAGGAGTGTTCTTCCGAATTTCCAGGCCGTGCAGAGCGCGAATATCGAGAAGGAGACAGCCATACGAAACGCGCAGACCTATTATGAGGAGCAGATTCCGGGAGCCAGGGCGGACGCGAATAATTTAATCAATGACGCCAGCAGCTACAGGACACTTCTTCTGGCGAGGGCGAACTCGGACGCGAACGCGTTCAATGAAATTCTTGCGGAATATCGGAGAAATCCCAGGGTCGTAAAGGAACGGCTCAGAAATGAATACCTGACGAGAGCGCTGACCAAAGTCGGGAACCGGTACATTGCTCCCGGACCGCCTGTATCAGGCCGTCTCCTGATTCCCCCCGCGTATGGACCGTAACGATGGCAGAAACTCACGATACATGCTGCGATGAAAGTCCGGTCGGTAGGGTGACCAATGATGCGCTCGCGCCGCCGCCGGGATGGGAGTCCACACTCTGGCGCGCGCTTGTTTCCATCGGGCTTCTTGTTGCGGGATGGATAATCGGAAAGCTGGGCGCGGTCGGTGGAGCGGCGGGTTTAGCTCCAACAGGCGAAATCGTCAGCGGAATTCTTGCGCTGGTGGCTGCGCTGGTTGTGGCGATACCGATTTTTTATTCCGGGGTTGTCGGGTTATTTTCGGAGAAGGCATCGGCGACACTCGATCAACTCGCGGGTCTGGCTGTACTTGCCGCGATTGTGCAGGGGGATTTCACAGCCGCTGTGATAATCGGACTGGCTCTGAGTCTCGGACATCTCGCGGAGGAACGCGGCATCCGACGTGCAGGCGCTGCGATCGAAAGCCTTGTGAAATTATCGTCGCGGATCGCGCATCGGATCGAAAATTCCGGCGAAGTCGATTTACTCTCCGATAAACTCGTGCCTGGAGATCGCGTCGTTGTCTATCCCGGCGAGGTTGTCCCGGCGGATGGTGTTGTCGAGTCCGGACATTCCGCAATCGATCCCGCTCATCTTACGGGTGAATCTACGCCTGTGGATATCGCACCTGGGAACGATGTTTTCCACGGAACCATCAACCTGATGGGACGGATTGTTATCGAGGTTAAAAAAGTCAGTTCCGAAACTTCGCTTGGAAGAGTGATCGAAGCTCTCAGCCGCGCGGAATCGTCCAGACCGGAAATGGTCCGGATGCTGGAGAAGTACGCAGGGATGCTTCTTCCGGTCGTGATATTAATCGCCGCTGCAACTTTTGTGATTACCCGCGACCCAAGCCGCGCGATTGCGATTCTCATCGTGGCGTGTCCGTGCGCGCTCGTTCTCAGCAGTCCTGCCGCGATGGTTCCCGCGCTTGCGGTTGCGGTTCGAAAGGGAATTCTTGTCAAGGGCGGTGCGTTTCTCGAACAGGCGGGAAATATCGCCACGCTGATTCTCGATAAAACCGGAACGGTCACGCTCGGCGAACTTGCGGTGCAGGAATTTATCCCCGTTGATGGTCTGAATCGGTCGGAACTTGAGGAAGCTGCACGGATCGCGGCGTCGGGAAGCCGTCACCCGGTATCCCGCGCGATCTCACAAAACGGAGAGCCGATATCATCCGCTGAAACCGGGGAGGTTCCCGGAAAAGGAGTTTCGGTAAAATTCGATGGCGTTGAATACCGGCTTGGACGGTTCGAGTGGGTTGTGTCAAATCCCGGAAATGATGCGGAAAAATTAAGGGGTAAAGCGGATGGGCATCCCGGACCATCGACGTGGGTCAGCAGGAATGGCGCGCTTCTCGGAGTGGTTCTTCTCGCCGATCAGCCCCGTCCGGGAGTCAGGGAAGCGCTCGATGAAATGCGCGAGCTTGGCATCGAGCGGCGCGTGCTTCTGACAGGCGACAGGATCGATGTCGCGAGAGCGCTTGCGGATGAGATCGGTTTCGACCGTACCGAGGCGGGGGTTCTTCCGGAGGCGAAGAACGATGTCGTTGATGAAGAGATGAAATATTTGAAGGAACGGAGCGGGGAAGGGGATAGCAGAGAAGGGGAGAGTGGGAAGGGAGTTATGTATGTCGGGGACGGGGTCAATGACGCTCTGGCTCTAAGGAAAGCGGATGTCGGCATTGCGATGGGCGCGATGGGCAGCGAGGTCGCGCTTCAGTCGGCGGATATCGCTCTGATGACAAACGATCTCAG
>CBDUUJ010000262.1:0-4685 GCA_965370205.1 uncultured bacterium | reverse complement strand
ACTACTCCGTCCACAACCCCGCGGTGGGGACGTCCGCGCTACAGCAGAAAACATAATTTTGAGACAGCCTCTTTAGGGGGGCAATCCCAGATTTCATGCACCTTCCACCCACCCTGAAGGGTGGGGTACCGGAAAAAACTTCGTTTTTCAACTGATCCATTTCTTCCTGCCGCAACGCTGGCATTCTTGGGGCTGCAACGTCGGTATCCCTACCGGCATAAGTCGCAAATCTTGAACCATCATAAACATTGTTATATGATTTGCATGCTGCAGAATCTATCAGTGGTATATTTTGTTTTGCCTTTTTCCCGACCTTCAATGTTTCACTGGAGGAATTATGCGTAGTCTGCTTTACGGATGCCTGATCACCGGCATGTTTATGCTGTGTATTTGCGGATGCTCCGGATCGTCATCTCCTCTGACCCCGGATAACCCGGACTGTACTTCCCCTCATTCAGCGTCGGTCGATGCAGCCCTTGACGGTGTGGAAATCCTGAACACCGGGCTTGTTTCTGTCAAACTCGATGGAAACGAGCTTCTCCCGTGGGGATTCAGGGATGTCATGCTTGCCCGTGAGGGGATATATCCCATAGAAATCGGGCTTGACGATCCGTCCGGCGAAATTGTTCTGGATATCGACGGAGCCGAATTACTCGTTCATGGATCGCCGGTTGATATTTACAGCGGACCGGCGGATGGGGAATTATTCATTACCGATCCTGCCGAGCGGATTTACATTCATCTGGAAATCCCCGGTGAGCATCCTCAGACACGCGATATAACAGTCAGGACTTCTCCGAGCGTGCATCTTCCGATTTCCCCGCGACTGGGAACCGTTCAATACACAGAACCCGAAACCGGCCTGAATATTGATATTGCCGAGCGTGAGCTTCTCGTCGGCGTGCATTCAGGGACATCGCATGAGGCATTTGAGGCTCTTGCCGGCGTACTCGGATGTGAGATACTTCTCGAAATCCCCCAAATTGATGTGTACCGCGTCAGAATTCCATCCGGAGAATCATATGACCGCTGCATCAGGCTTTTTGCAACCAGCGCGATAGTGAAATTCGCTGAGATCAATGTCATCCTGTACCCGGATATCGTTCCCAACGACACGTATGAAAGCCAGGAATACGGTAACGGACTTATGCAGCTCTACGACGCATGGGATATCACTACCGGCACAAACGATACAATAATCTGCGTTGTCGATACCGGCGTAATGCGAGACCATCCCGATCTCTACGAGAATGTGATTGACGGCGAGGATTTCATAAGTCCGATTGGTGACGGTCTCGGCGGCGAAACCCCCGGGGACGGAGCGGATAACAACGGCGACGGAGTCCCGGATCAGAATGTCGGGCATGGAACCCACTGCGCGGGGATTATCGGGGCGGTCGGGAATAACTCGGAGGGCGTAAGCGGTCACTCATGGCAAACGAAAATCCTTCCGTGCAGGGTTTTTCCGATTGACGGCGACAGCGGCGCGTCGGATTCCGCGGTAGCCCAGGCGATAATCTACGGTGCCGACCACGGCGCGATCGGGATCAGCATGTCGCTTGGAAGCCCATACGGTTCCGGCACCCAGCAGTCCGCCATCAACTACGCATGGGGTGAGGGATCGATTATCGTCGCAGCCGCAGGAAATTCAAATTCATCCAGTAACCATTATCCCTCCTCATTTCCGAATGTTATCTCAGTTGCCGCAACCGATTACAATGATAAAAAGGCCAGTTTCTCGAATTATGGATCGACAGTCGACTGCTCCGCGCCGGGAGTTCTGATCGCGTCGAGCTATTTCTACGAGCACGGCGGCGACCCCTGGTCGGTTCCGGAGAATCAACGATATGTGCTTATGTCCGGGACCAGCATGGCATGTCCGCAGGTGAGCGGGCTTGTCGCGCTCGCGGGTTCGTATTACCCCGCCTACACAAACCAGGAACTCTCCGACCAGGTTATCTTTACAACCGACAATATCGATACGATAAACCCGGGATATATCGGGAAACTTGGCACCGGTCGAATTAACGATTACAGCGCACTTACAAAGCCCCTTTCGGCTGACTTTGAAATCGTGAAGCTCTGGAATGACGATGATAACCCGCTTTACTCCCAGGGAAACAGGGACGGTTTCCTGAATCCCGGTGAGATAATCGAATTCCAGCCGACAGTCCGGAACACCGGCACCAAGTCGGCCTCCAACTGCCACATGAGCATTCTGGGTGGAAACGGCGATATCGAATTGCTTTTTGAATCGGTGGATCTTGGATTTGTCGATTGCAATGAAACTGAAACCCCGCCGGACCCGTTGATTTTCAGGATCAATCCCCTCATCGATGAGGATACCGATATCGAACTGACTCTCCGGTTCGAGTATGACGGCGGCGACCCGATTGATATTCCCTATAACATCACTGTCAGAACCGATCTCGGCGTTGTCGATGTGGTCACCTGCGATGGTGAAGGACTGCTCGTTGATGAGGTTCCCAAGGGCAAAAATGATATCGCGGCGCTTGCATTTACCATCGAGGGTGACGCCAATTACGCAACTCTCGACCGTCTGACAATTCACCAGACCGGCACAGCACCGTCATCGAGTTTCACCGATATCCAGCTCTGGCTTGATTCGGACGATGACGGAGTATTTATTCCATCTCTGGACACACGAATTGCGTACCGGTCATATGACAATCCCGGATATCGCGGCTGGTTCGACGACCTGAACGATCCCCTGGCCGGATTCGGCGCGGGAATCGAATATGAGGAATTTCCGCCGGTCTATTTCGATGACTCCGGCGTTGCCGAGTTCCATGAGTGCGTTCTCCCGACCGCGCCTGATGTTCCCAGAACGGTTTTCGTTGTAATCGGGATTCTTCAGACCGCCACTACCGGAGATACCGTACAGATCGGAATTCTCTCAAAGGATGATGTAACAGTTAAACATCCCGACCAGGTCAGCCCGTTGAATTTCCCGATCCAGACCGACGAAGTGCCGATTATCGGGACATGGCTCGATCCGCAGCAACTTACCCAGAACAGCGTCAGCGCCGATGTCCGCTTCTCATGGCGTGCCGAAACAGCGATCTGTCCGGTAACAGGGAATGTCTACGTGGTCTATGACTCGAATCGAAGCGGTCAATTCGATGTCTACTTCAAGCGCTCGCTCGATCAGGCGGCGACTTTCGAGGATCGAGTCAAGCTGGACTCGTCAACTTCGAATGAATTTTATCCCGATGTGCAGGTCGATTCATCCGGGACAATCCATGTGGTTTACTACTCGACAAAAATCGCGAGCAACAATCGTGAAATTTACTACACCAGATCCTTTGATTATGGAGAGAACTGGGATGAGCCGGTACGTCTGACAAATGCAGTCAGGGATTCGCGTATTCCCAAGCTGGCGACAGGTCCTGATGACAGCCTGAATGTGACGTGGCACGATGACAGAACCACAACGTACGACTATAACATTTATTTCATGAGATCGAATAACGGGGGCGATACCTGGGAAAATACCGTGATGGTATGCGATACCTACTATGCCAGCGAGGAAGTGGCGATCGTGGTCGGCGGCGATGGTGTCATTCATGTCACATGGGAGGAATTCTCGAATTATTACTATGCCAATGTCTATTATTCGCGCTCGACCGATAACGGGCTGTCATTCTCATCGCCTGAAAAGATCACGACCGGCTCCTACAGCAGTCACGGCTGGCATTCGGATGTGGCGGCGGACAATAATGGAAATGTTTACATCGTGTTTCATTATGTGCCGTTGACAATCGCCGCCGAGGTCAGCGCCCGGATCAGTAACAACTCCGGAGAGAGCTGGAATTCCACCTTCGATATGACCGACAATTATGTTCCCGACAGCCGTCCGTGCGTCAGTGTTCGTCCCGATGGGAGCTTTGTCGATGTGACTTTCAGAACCCTGGAGGTTGGCACCTGGAATATCAAGCATACATACTCGCAGGAGGGACTGAGCACGTGGGAGGATCCGGTTGCGATATCGAAATCCGAGGGCGGCGATGCGAGAGAGGCTGTTGTGGTCCGTGGAGAGAATCTGAATATCTACGCGTTCTGGGAGGATATCGTAAGCGTAAAGGGCGACTATGAGGTCTTCTGGAACAGGTTTATTTACTAAGTGGTTTCAACATGATGATACCGCTGAGAAAGGACACAATTAATGGAATCTCACCCGGAACAATTCTCTGACGGGGCCAGGCTTGAAATTCGAAAGAGAATTCATGCCGATTATTCGAAGGTCGGACATGACCTGTATGAATCGGCGCATGCCCTTCTCGACCTGAGAAAGATGGACGACATACTGGACATCGGCTGCGGTCTGGGGGATTTTCTGATAATGGTCAGGGACAAAGGACATCTTGGGAGGCTTATCGCGATCGATCAGAGTCCGGGAGTTATCGAGGGAGCGCGAAAAATTGCATCCGAAAAAGGGTTCAGGGGAGAATTCAGGACAGGGATAGCTGAAGCTCTTGATTTTCCAGGCGGGTCATTCGACTGTGTGACGGCTCTCCATGTTTTGGGAAAATCCGATCCGGGGAAAGTTATTTCCGAAATAGGTCGCGTACTCAAAGTGGATGGACGAGTGGTAATCAGCACCAATTCCCGGGTGTGCTATCCATTGCTGGAAGAATTGAAGAACCGGGCACGTGAGCGGTTCG
>CBDUUJ010000261.1:0-4768 GCA_965370205.1 uncultured bacterium | reverse complement strand
ATTATATAGGAATTCAGAGTATTTTTCACATATTTGTACCGAGTTTTATAAAAGGAGGGGCGATCTCCGGTCGCCCGGCGTGATGACTGGGTCATCATCATGAGCAAAAATGCAACATTGCCTGTAATACCCGGTCTTATTAATTAGAATCAAATTGTCCCTGTCTCAAGACAAAATCCCCTTTCTTGTGTATATTTTATCAGGACGAATACAAGTGAAAGCATCTGGAGGTTCTGAAAAGGAGTAAGTTTTTTAATCAGACGACGGGAGGTGTAAAGAATGAGCATTGGATATGGAATCTGGTCGCTTGTCGCGTTCATAATCTGGATAGCGGTATTGGCCTGGGTTTATTTGGATGCCCAGGAGAAAGGTCGCAGCGGATGCTTATGGGTGTTCGTAGTCTTTTTCTCCGGCTTCCTGGGTCTGGCGGTCTACCTGTTATTCTTTCACGGCTCCCCGGTTGTTCAAAGGCACCAGGCTGTAAATCGCAGCGAGGATATTAAGTACAGGTCGATGTACAGATCGGAAGAGTTCCGTGGGAGCCAGTCACCTCAGAAGTCATATGGAAGCGGAACCCAACCGTCCTTAAGGGCAGATCCGGCTTTCGTGGATGAAGAGCTTGAGAGGCTGTTAAAGGAGAAAAAATTCTCCGATGCGCGCGCCTACCTGAAGGATATGCAGGAAATGGCGGTCGAGATGAACGATAAACAGGGACAGGCAAACTATAAGCAATACGAAGCCCGGATAAATCGAGTCGCGAGCAAGACTAAAATCAAGAGAAAGATCGGTGACGATAAGCCCGGGTATGGAGATTATGAGAGTAGATATTGATTTTTCCGAATTCCACGGTGTCGCCCACAAGCGAGTCTTCGAGCTTGTGGGTGCCTGATCTTATGGTGACTGATCCACTATTAGGCTTGGAGATATCAACCGACACCAAAACGACGCACTGACGTGCGTCGCTACGATTCAATTTCAATTTTTCTACATTGCGTTATTACTGCAGCAAATGAATCTTCTTCGCGGCGCACATGTCGCGGAGGACTTTCGGCCATACCGTGCAACTGCACTCGCCGAGCGCCGCTTTCTTCAGAAGCAGGCTGTAGATTCTCGACTGTCCGAGTCCGCCGCCGATTGAGAGCGGAATCTCGTCGTTCATGATCATACTGTGATACGGCATCTTGAGGAAATCGAGCTGTCCGGTGAGCTCAAGCTGCTGCCTCAGGGTTTCCTTCGTGACACGAATACCCATCGATGTCAGCTCGTGACGTCGCTTCGTGATAGGATTATACACAAGAATGTCGCCATTGAGACCATGCATCGGACGTCCGTCCTTGCTCACTGTCGGTGTTACCCAGTCGTCGTAGTCGGCGGCGCGCATCTCGTGCGGATAACCGTCTGCGAGCGTCCAGCCGATACCGATAATGTAGACCGCGGGATATTTCTCGACGATCGCTGTCTCACGCTGCTTGCGCGGCATGTCCGGGAACTCCGCGAGGATGTCCTCGGCGTGAATGAACACAAGCTCCTCGGGAAGATTCGGATACTTGTCCGTATTGAGCTGCGGGAACATCTCAATCGCGTGTTTTTCCGCGCCGACGAGAACCTTCCAGATTTTCTTGACGATATCAACCATAAAATCGAGATTGCGGTCCTCGGGTTTGATAACTCTCTCCCAGTCCCACTGATCCACATACGCCGAGTGATCGTGATCGAGGAAGTAGTCCTTCCTGACCGCGCGCATGTCGGTGAATAGACCTTCTCCCACTTCCATCTGGTACTGGGTCAGCGCCCATCGTTTCCACTTGGTCACGGCCTGAACGACCTGCGCATTGATTGGATTCTTTTCATAGTCGTTCTTGATGTAGAAATCGATTGGGGTGCGCGACCCGTCGCGGTCGAGATAGTCGTTCATGCCGCTGTCGCGGTCGACGATGAGGGGGCACTCGACACGGATCAGGTTGAGCTCTTCACTGAGACCGTTCTCGATGTAGGTCTTGACCGCACTGAGGGCGATCTGCGTCTCCTTGGGGTTCAGGAGAGGCTCGTAGTCATCAGGCAGGACATGTACCAGCTCGTCATAGTCGCCGATACCGGGTCCCGCAAGATCAGCTTGCTTGTTTGTCACTTTTATTCCAATCTCCTTATTTTATTGGCTCTGACGTGTTGAAGTGCGGGAAAAATAACATTAAAGATATGAAAATACAACTAAATTTCAAGAAGAAATCATAAAATAAATAGCTGTCTGTATTTACATACAAATTCATTCTTTTCCTGCCTCTATTTACCTTTATATTCCCGCAGGAATATACCTCGTTTAATATAGTATTCCTGTAGCTTGAAATAAATCCTTATTTAGATAGGAATGATATAATAAATTCCAATATTCGGAAGTCAATTGCTGAAAGGAGTTTATAAAAATGAATATCTCGCATCTCGGAGATGCATTGGATCATTGGAAAGGTTCAATGATCAGAAGACTGGAACAAGAACTTATTGATATCCATGTTGTTCCAATGTTTACAGACGCCGACAAATGGGCAGATTCACATATTGATGTCTACTCAAAACTACTTAATGTCCGTTTGGAAAATATCCTCATGAAAAATTTTCTGTTTTATGACGAGATTCGAAAAAAATACTTCTCAGACGTTTCTCTTAGAGGAGATTTCGATATGTTTCTTGATCCAGATACTGGAATCGAGCCTCAAAAACCACAAAAGAAGAAAAAGAAAGAATATGTTTTCTTCGATGATATTAAATCTCTGATGCCAAATACGGGAAAGCGCATGTTGATGATTTACCAACACAGTCAACCTTATAATATGAGAAGAAGCATTCTGGATCGATTAAAACAAATACAGGCTGAATTGCCTGGATTCTATTTCTTTGCTTATTGGGCCGGCAGCGTATCAATGGTTTTCATTTCACGGCAAAAGACACGAATTGTATCTGCAGAAAATTATTTTTATCGAAATTTTAGTCCAATTGTGAATGTGGATAATGAACGTATTATAAGGGCGGAATCCGCAACATGAATTGGAGCGCCAATCAAGCGATTATGCTACCCGGTGAAACTACAGCATCGGCAGGTATCTGTCTATCTCGAATTTGCTCACGTGCGTTCTGTACTGATCCCACTCGATCTTTTTATTCTCGATAAACTTGTTGAATATGTGATCCCCAAGGACCTTCCTGACCAGCTCGCTTTTCTCCAGTTCAAGGATCGCCGCGTAAAGGCTGTCGGGAAGCTCCGTGATGCCATGCTCGCGCTTTTCCTCGGGACTCATCTTGAAGATATCAGCCTCGACGGGGTCGGTAAGCTCATATTTCTTTTCGATTCCCTCAAGTCCCGCGCCCAGCATGACCGCGAACGCGAGATACGGGTTGGCCGCCGGATCGGGCGAGCGGAACTCAATGCGCGTGGCCTTTTCCTTTCCGGGTTTGTACATGGGCACCCTGATCATTGTGGAGCGATTTCTCCTTGCCCATGAAATGTAGGCGGGAGCCTCATAGCCCGGCACCAGCCTCTTGTAGGAATTGACCCACTGGTTGGTGACCGCAGTGATCTCCGACGCGTGACGCATCAGCCCCGCAATATAATACCTTGCCATCTCGGAAAGATTGTATTCGCTGTCCGGATCGTAAAACTCGTTTTTGTCGCCCGTAAAAAGCGACTGGTGCACATGCATTCCGCTGCCGTTCTCACCGAATATCGGCTTCGGCATGAAAGTGGCGTAACATCCCCGCCGACGCGCGACCTCCTTGACCACGACACGGTATGTCATCGCCTTGTCGGCCATCCGCATCGCCTCGTCGTACCGAAGGTCGATTTCATGCTGGCCGGGAGCCACCTCGTGATGCTCGTACTCGACCTGGATTCCCATCGCCTGCAGTACCGCAACCGTCTCGCGTCTCAGTGAATGACTGACATCGAGAGGAATCGAGTCGAAATATCCCGCGTCATCCAGTGTCTCGACACATTTATTGTCTTTGAAATAGAAATACTCAAGCTCGGGTCCAACGTAGTATGTGTATCCCTGCTTTACCAATTTATCAAGGAACCGCCTGAGGACATAGCGCGGATCGCCTTCATAGTGAGTTTTATCCGGCTGGAGGATATCGCAGAAGACACGGGCGATGCGACCGTTATCGCTTTCCCATGGCAGGATCTGGAAGGTCGTCGGGTCGGGCTTTGCGATCAGGTCGCTCTCCTCGATCCGGGCGAACCCTTCGATGGAGGACCCGTCAAAGCCCATCCCTTCGTTTAGACCTTCTTCCAGTTCGGATGGTGTAACGGTGAAACTTTTCAGGACACCGATAACGTCGGTGAACCAGAACTGGATGTAGTCAATGTTCTTATCTTTTACTGCGGATAAAATATCATCGGGTGTTTTGCAGTTCATTTTTTTCTCCGGGCATTTGATATATTCATTTCCCGGCATATCTACCGGGAACTCGGGTAGTCTACCACAGCCGATAAAAATTAGGCAACGTCATTCCATTTCGTAAATTTCCTGTTTGTACCGTATACTTCTGCTGATGTTCTCACAGGCGACGATACTGATCGACCGCGAGCCGGAGGAAGTCTATGCGGTCCTGACAAATCTGAAAATTCAGATTCCGCTCTGGGGAATTTTCAATGTTGCTGGTCTCGGCGAAATGGAGGATGGTGTTACGGAAATGGAAGCCATATACCAGGTGGGGAACATCGCTTCCAGATGCATTATCGTACTGCACGAGACACGACCGAAATCGGGACTGGTTA
>CBDUUJ010000260.1:0-4769 GCA_965370205.1 uncultured bacterium | reverse complement strand
CGCTCACGACAAATGCCCCTACCTCGGGAAAATGCTCGATGAGATGCACGAACTAGCTCAGGCTGCCTTAAAGTAATACTACCTCCTACTTCCCCCATCCCGTGTGTCTTCTGATCAGGGTCGTGACCATGTTCTGCTCCCATTTTTCGGCTTCTTTGAGACGGGGATACCGCGCTTCCATTTTTCTGAACGCCGCACTGTGAACCTTTCGCCTGCCGTTGTTCCCTTCCTCCGGCGGCGACGCCTGGTGACATATCTCGTGCCACACAATGTGCTCGATCACGAAATTCGGCACATCGGGCGCATCCAGAATCGCGTTCACAAGAACCAGCGGACCCTCCGTTATGTCGCGATGAGTTCCCCATGTGACTCCCCTCCGCCCGACTCTCGCCGGCGACCATCCGAATTTCGGCATGGGGTCAAGAGGTTTATCGAGAAGCGACTGCAATCTTTCCATCGCCTGGTTCAGGTTATGAAAAAGCCCTTTCGGAGGCATGACAATCAGGCGGCTTTTGCCCCTGCCGAGTTCTCTCGGAAGATTATTCTCGATGTAGCGCTGGAATTTTTCGCGGTCGGGCGGTTTTGCCTTTCCGCAGAGAACCCTTGCGAGCGTGACAAGATCGGGTTCCGATGCCCTCATGTAAATTCTATGGAGATTGAGAACGCCGTTTTTGCCGATGGATGCCATCACGCGACGGTTGTTCTTCCATCGGATGGTGCTCACATCAAGCCCGAAGGATCGCGCGATCCTCACGGCCGTCCGCTCCACTTCCCCGATCCTGTCACGGGAAAGCTGCGGGAAACCGTTCGAGCCGAATAAACCGAGTTGTTCACCCCACTCAGACATGCGGGGGAGATAATAATCGAAGTCAACCCGTCTGGCAATAAAAAAAAGGTGATTCCGGATTTGTGATTGATCGGGGTTGTTTACCGGACATTATATGTGTACCTTTTATGGCGCCCTGTGATTAACCGGGACCTGTTATGAGTAAATACGAATTTTTTCCGAAAGAACGAATCGCGACAGGCAAGCCTCTCGACAGGAACCTTGCGCTGGCTGTGGCAAACGATCCCCGTCTGCATGCCCTGATCCGTGCCGCGGATAAATACCTTGACGCTATCGGCTACACCGAGCATGGTCCGCGTCACACGCAGCTTGTCGCCAGGAGAGCACGTAAACTGGCGCTGACACTGGGACACACCCAGCGTATGGCGGAGCGCGCATTTTTGGCGGGTCTCACGCACGATATCGGCAACATGCTGGGACGCCACATGCACGGGATATCATCGGCTAATCTGATCTATCCCATTCTTGTCGATCACGGAATCGAATACGACGACATAACCACGATCCTCACAGCGATCAGCAACCATGAGGAGGAGTTCGGGATTCCGGTCGATGAAACCGGAGCCTGCATGGTGATCGCCGACAAGACCGATGTGCACCGCTCGCGGGTACGATATCCCGATCCGACAACGCAGGACATTCACGACCGCGTCAATCTGGCCTCGAAAAAATGTACCCTGACCGCCGATGCAACCGAGCGGCTGATTGTGCTGGATGTCTCTATCGATACCGCTATTGCCAGTGTGATGGAATATTTCGAGATATTTACGTCGCGCATGGTCATGGTCCGGCGCGCGTCAAGACTCCTTGGATGCCGGTTCCAGCTGGTTATCAATAAGGTAGTGTTGTCGTAATAAAAAAAAATGACCCACCTGCGGCTTTTCAGGTGGGCCAGGGTCTTAGAGAGTACAATTGTTGTATTCCAGCCGACTCTCTCTTCTGCTCGTATCATAATGCAAACTCGGTACCAACCTGACCATACATTATTAAATCATTTCAGATTTATATAAATCCCGAAACTCTCAACATGGCATGAATACTGCTATCGGAAGAAATTCGTCCCTTGTGAAATAAATGTATGAAGTGGATTTTTACCCGGCTGTGCATCACTGAAAAAAGTCGAAATGTCACCAACCCGGACATACTGTCCCGTCTCTTTGCAGGCTGTAACGCTGGCTTCCAGCCGGCTGTACCGCCGGCATCTTGCCGGCTCGGAAGCCAGCGTTACGGTCGGAAAGTACCGGACGAAATCTTTATCTGATCTGGTACCATTGAATCCCGCTTGGTATAATAAATATTATCAGTGGAGTGGCGAACTTAATTTTTTCATACTATTCGAATGAAATGGTGATCAAATGTCCGATTTACTGAGAATCCTCAAGGCGATGGCGGACCCTACCCGCCTCCGACTGCTTGCCATACTCGATCTGGAGGAGCTGTCGGTAAATGAACTCGTCAGAATTCTGGGCATGGGGCAGTCGCGGATATCCCGTCACCTTGCGGTTCTCAAGGACGCGGGACTTCTCCAGCAGCGCCGGGAGGGAACATGGTCGTACTACTCAATTCCCGCCACTGTCAACGACAGAGGAATTCTCAAGGCATTCAGGGAGAGCAAATTATACAAAAGCACGCTCGAAGGCGACAGCCCCCGGATAAAAAAAGTGCTGAACGACCGCACCGAACAATCTCTCGATTACTTTGAGAAAGTGGCTGAGGACTGGGATGACATCCGCGCGGAATATTTCGGACTCAGGGTGCGCAACAGGGCGCTTGCGGGGCTGGTTCCGTCGGACTGGACAGTGGCCGATATCGGATGCGGAACGGGATTCCTGCTGCTCGCGGTCGCGCCTCTGGTCAGGAAAGCGGTCGGGATCGACATATCGAGCGAAATGCTTAGAGTGGCTCGTCGAAAGGCAAGAGAACGCGGGTTAAAAAATATCGATTTCATCCAGTCCGAGATGGATGATATTCCGCTGAAGAATGGAATCCTGGACGGCCTGACAGCCAGCATGGTGCTTCATCATGCCCCGGATCCCGCCAGCACAGCAAAGGAATGGGCCCGTATCGTAAAATCCGGCGGCAAGATATCGGTCGTGGAACTGGACAAGCATGAGCATGAATGGCTTCGCGACGAGATGGCGGATGTCTGGCTTGGATTCGCTCCGAAAGAACTGAAAAGTTTCTTCAAGGGAGCCGGATTCGAGCAGATCCGCGTTGAGACGGTAATTGAGGAATGCTCGACCGCAGACATGGGTGCAAGGAAAACCGCGAACGTGGGAATTCTTCTCCTCACTGCGGTTCGCAAATAATATACCGTTAATAATCTGGACATTTCATTTGCTATATGCTAGAATTCCCCCTGAACTCTTAATCGTGATTAAGTGATTAAAGGTTTCAATTCATCTGATGTTTACAGCATCCATCCATGAATATCCCCCGTCCTTCTGGGAATGCTCCGGTTCCAACCCCTAGCCTTTTGGTTTACATTCGGGTACAATTCCACACCTGTGTTTAATCAAGCTATTTGATTGATCTGATATATCAATATATTTAAAGGAGAAACAAATGTCCGATATAGCAAATCCTGAACTTGCCGACCAGGGGCTGAACCGAATCGAGTACGCATGGACCGAAATGCCGGTGCTGAAAAGTATCTGTGAGCGGTTCGAGGTTGAAAAACCGCTCGACGGGCTTGTGCTCGCCCCATGTCTGCATGTCACTACCGAAACCGCAAATCTGATGCGGACCCTGAAAGCGGGAGGCGCCGAGATCCACCTGTGCGCGTCGAATCCGCTTTCAACGCAGGACGATACATCCGCCGCGCTTGTGAAGCATTTCGATATCGATGTCAACGCAGTTCATGGCGCTGACAATGAATTATATTACAAGCATATCAATACCTGCATCGATGCCGGACCGCATATCACGATGGATGACGGCTGCGATCTCGTGACCACGCTTATCCAGAAACGCAGGGAAATGCTGGACGGGGTTATCGGCGGGACGGAAGAGACAACGACCGGAGTTATTCGGCTTCGCGCGATGGCCGAGGACGACGTGCTGCCGGTGCCGATCATCGCGGTCAATGACGCGCAGACCAAGCATCTCTTCGACAACCGCTACGGAACCGGCCAGTCCACGTGCGATGGTATCATCCGCGCAACGAATGTCCTTCTCGCTGGCAAGACCTTTGTGATCGCCGGCTATGGCTGGTGCGGACGCGGTCTTGCAATGCGCGCGGTCGGTCAGGGCGCACATGTTGTCATCACTGAAATCGATCCGATCAAGGCTCTCCAGGCTATGATGGACGGTATCAGGGTTATGACGATGGAGGAAGCCGCTCCGATCGGCGATATTTTCGTCACGGTTACAGGTAACAAAAATGTCATCCGTCGCGAGCACATGGAGAAAATGCACGAAGGTGCCATTCTCGCGAACTCGGGTCACTTCGACTGCGAGCTGGAACTTACCGCGCTTGAGGATATGGCGGTCGAAAAGAAACGGATCAGGCCGAATCTCGATATGTACACAATGCCCGACGGACGCAAGCTGTTCCTTGCCGGAGAAGGACGTCTCGTGAACCTTGCAGCCGCTGAGGGCCACCCGGCAAGCGTCATGGATATGAGTTTCGCCAACCAGGCGTTGTGCTGCGAGTATCTCAAGGACCACGCAAAGGAACTTGAGACCAGGGTCTATCCGGTTCCGGAAGACATCGATAAACATATCGCGGAACTTAAACTCCAATCGATGGGTGTCGAGATTGATATACTCACACCCGAGCAGATTGAGTACCTCTCAGGCTGGCAGGAAGGAACATAATACCAACATCCCTGCCACCCACCCGTACCGCTGGCATCCTTGCCGGCTGTACCGCTGGCATCCTTGCCGGCTGTACCGCTGGCATCCTTGCCGGCTGTACCGC
>CBDUUJ010000259.1:0-4784 GCA_965370205.1 uncultured bacterium | reverse complement strand
CTTCTGAAGGGACTGCTGTCGAGGGAACTACTTCTGAAGGGACTGCTGTCGAGGGAACTACTTCTGAAGGGACTGCTGTCGAGGGGACTGGCACGTGATTTTACCGTACTGGATTTTCCGATTTCCCATTAGGTCCATGCGGTAAAATCAGGTGCCTGTCCCCGGTGTTTAGTCCCCGGTGTTTACCTGTTAGTAATTCAATCAGCGCCGACCGACAGCGACGCGTCGGAATCGAGATCGAACGGATCGGGTCCACTTTTATTGAACCGGAACCATCCGGCAAGCGCGATCATCCCTGCGTTATCGGTGCAGTGACGCGTTTCAGGAAAGAGAATGCTGATCCCGTTTTCACGAGCGCGACTGTGAGCCTCGTTTCTCAGATATCCACTCGATGCCACCCCACCCGATATAACCAAAACATCAAGATTTTCTCTTTGACATGCCAGGAATGCCTTCCCCAGAAGTGAATCCACCGTGGCGCGCATTACTTCAGCACCGATAGCTTCCCGCGAATATTTACTCGCTTCATCCGACCGAAGGAAATAAAGACATGCTGTTTTCAATCCTGAAAAACTGAACTCAATCGTATCTTTATTGAGAAGGGGACGGGGGAATTTCGGATGCGGCTCGCCCGGATCGGCGTCAAGCGTCCATTGATCGATTATCTGACCCGCCGGAAACGGAAGATCGAGAAGCCGTCCGACTTTGTCAAGAAGCTCGCCGGCAGCATCGTCGCGGGTTTCGCCCAGCAGGATATATTCAGTCGGAGAAACGGCCCGATATATTTCCGAATGCCCGCCGCTGACGACCATCGCGATATGCGGATACGGCACATCATCGTGAGTCAGCATCGCGCTCACAAGATGCCCCTCGATATGATTAACACCCACATACGGCACATTCCAGCCGAGCGATAACGCCTTTGCGCATCCGAGACCGACCAGCAGCCCGCCGATAAGTCCCGGACCGCGTGTCGCGGCAATGAGATGGATCGTCTCGGGATCGGGAGCGATACCCGCCTCCTCATGCACCGTTTCGATCATCGGGAGCAGTAGCTCAAGATGCTGCCTCGCGGCAATTTCCGGAACAACGCCGCCATAGCGAGCGTGAAGTTCCATGCGGCTCGAAACTTTCTCGGAAAGGAGCTTTTGAGCATCGGTGTCATAGATTGCGACCGATGTGTCATCGCATGATGTATCTATTCCAAGTATGAACATTCAGGCCTCAAACGGCGGCTCGCCCGTCCACATGACAAGCGCGTCCTCGCCGATCTCCTGGTAGTAGTTCTCCCGGCGACCGACCTCGCGAAATCCGACATCCCTGTACATCCCGATCGCCACAGTGTTTGTCTCTCTCACCTCAAGCGTGTATCGTTCCGCACCAAGCTCTTCGCCTATTTTCATCACTTTCAACAGCAGCCATTTCCCGATTCCCCTGCCACGAAATTTTTCACTGACGCATATGGTTGTGATATGCGCAATGTCTCCCACGAGCCAGATACCCGCGTACCCGATGATCTCGCCATCCTTTACCACGATCCAGTAATACGCGAGATCGTTCTTTGTCAGATCATATTCGAACGCTTCGCGAGACCAGGGAGTCGGGAAATTTTCATTCTCGAGCTTCAGGATTTCCTCGATATGATCCATGGACATCCTCAGGAGTTCCAGGTTGTCCACCGACGGTTTTTCGGGTGGATCGGGCCAGAAATCCCGCTTGCTATCAAGGCTCATGGAGTCCCCCTTTTTTCAAGTCTCTCAGGCTGGCTTGGACGGATGTACTCAGGCGCGAGCTTCAGAGGATCGTCGGTATCGTTCAATTCAAAACGCAATTTTGCCAGTTTGAATAAACCTTTTGCGGTCGGACGACGATATTTCTCTCCGGCAGACTCCAAATCGCGTTCATCGCCAAATACATCGATCAGCAATTCGCCCGCTTCACCGCTTACAAGTAATTTTCCGGATGGAAGGATTTCATCGAGCGATTCCTTTTCAAGAGGGACATCGTGTATCGGACTGATCCTGCCCCAGTTTTCGTCCACGTTTTCGTAGATGCAAATATAACCCTCTCCTCTTGTCGACGGAACCACAACAACAAGTTTCGTTTCCGAATCCTCCGGAGGTTCAATTCCCGCAGCGACAGCATCAAGGCTTCCAATACCAATAATCGGAACTCCCCTCGACCATGCGAGAGTTTTCGCGGCGATGACACCGATCTTTACTCCGGTGAATGACCCCGGACCGATTCCGACAGCGATCCCGTCGATTTCCCGAAGCGTATCGGGATCGAGAAGATTCGCAAGCTCGGCGAAAATCACGCGCTGAGTCATGCGTGGTTCGAAACGCCGCTCAGTGATTTCACCGTCGTCATAAAGCGCGATGACGGTCACTTTTGTCGTTGTGTCAATCGCAAGCCACATGATTATTTCAGATGATCCCCGGTATTCTGCCCGTAAAAATCAGAATCCGGTCGGTCTCTTTATCACCATAATCGAGATTGATAATACCAGTGCAGTATTTATCAAGCTCCGGCCATCTCTCCGCCCATTCAACCAGCACGACCGCGCCATCCTCAACCGATTCGAGAAGTCCAAGCGATTTGAAACCGCTGTCAAGCCTGTAGAGATCCCAGTGCCGGAGGATCAAACGTCCACTGTACTCTCTCATTAAATTGAAACTGGGACTCCTGACAGTTCCTTCGATCCCGAGACCGCGCGCGATCCCACGGGCGAGAACGCTTTTCCCGGAACCGAGAGGTCCGATCAGCAGGATCAATTCGGAGCCTTCGCACTCGTCGCCGACAATCCCCCCGATCTCAAGCGTATCGTCCTCCGACCGGCTGAATATTTTTTCCTTCGCGGCCAATTAATCACCTTTGTGAAAATGATCCCAGCCAAGCTGCGACGGGTTGAGCACCGATCCATCCGTACGGGCAAGATGCAGTCCGAACGGGGCATCGATAATATCGCCGATAATTGTCAGTGACGGCTGATCGGGTTCTTCCGCAAGAATCCCCATGACAATTTCCACAGCCTCGCGGTCGCCTGTCACGAGAAGCTCGAAATCCTCGCCCGCGGTCACAAATTCAAGACGGTCCCGCTCCAGCGCATTGGCAATTTCGTAAACCCCTTTATAAACCGGGAAATTCTCCTCAAAAATCCGCGACCCGGTCTCGCTCGCGCTGCAGATACGGGAGAGATCGATCCCAAGACCGTCGGAGATATCCATCATCGCGTGGATACCCGGATTGTTCGCGAGCACCTGCCCGGCCCATATCCGCGCACGCGGTCTCAGATGCCGTTCGATTACCGAATTTTTTACATCATCGGGAATTTGTATATCATCGGCAAGCAACGCGGCAAGTCCGGCTCCGCTCGCACCAAGACTGCCGGTCACGGCGATAACGTCACCAAGCTGAGCGCCCGACCGTGTCAGGAGCCGCCCGGTCGTTTCACCTATCAGAGTCATTGAGACTGAGATTTTATCGGTTGATCGTGTGAGATCTCCGCCGATCAAAAAAGCTTCATGCTCCGCCAGCGCCTCTTTAAGTCCGCGAGCGAACTCCATGATTTCATCGGTAGACATCCCCGCCGGAGCGGCAATCGTGGCGACTCCCCACCTGGGATGAGCGCCCATCGCGGCGATATCGCTCAGATTGGCTGTCGCGGTCCGCCATCCGATATCGTACGGGCTATGATATATCTTAAGAAAATGCACATCCTCGACAAGCATGTCTGTTGTGACGACAAATTTCGTCTCGGGATCGACACCAGGCTCGAATGCAGCGGCGTCATCACCAATTCCAATAAGGAGATCGGACGGCGGGATTTCAGGCTCGAAAAGGCTTTTAAAAAGATCGATCAATTCACCTTCCGAATCGGGAGTTTTTTTATCTGCGCACATGTCAACTGTGAATGGTATTCATCATCGACCGGAATAGCAACCGGGGAGTTCATTCATCACAAATGGGGCATGGTTTTCCGTGAGCGATGCGGAGATTTTCTATTGATAGAGATGACCATTCGCCGGACCAGACATCGAATGTTTCAAAGACCGATTCGGGAATGTCGCCAAGAAGAAATCGAAGAACGAGCGTCGATGAACGGGCTGCGGCGATCGCGGTCGCGGCTGCAATGACACCGATATCATTTGCTGTCGGCACCGATTCTCCCGATGGCGGATCGGGAAACGCGCACCTGAGACACGCGCCTTTTCCGGTCACAGGAAATACGGATGCTTTGGTCCCTACCGCGCCCGCATACACCCACGGTATGCCATGCTGTACGCACCAGTCGTTTATCAGATATCGGGTTTCGATGTCGTCGGTGCCGTCCGCGACAATGTCAACTCCCACGAGAAGATCGTTTATCGTTTCAGTATCCAGTCTTTTAACACGCGGAAAAATCCGGCACGTCGGCATGATTGTGTTGAGCTGACGTCTCGCGGCTTCTGGTTTCGCGATTGAATTCTCGGCATCGAGCCATGTGTATAGCGTCTGTCTGGGAAGGTTTGAGAATTCGACGACATCGTCATCCATGAGTGAAAGAGTTCCCACCCCTGCCCTGCACAGGAGTTCGGATATCCGGCTTCCGACCGCGCCGACCCCGACAACAGCGACATGGGATCGGAGCAGTTTCGCCTGTCCGTCACGTCCGATTTCCGGAAGGAGATAATGTCGGGAGAATATGTCGTCTGCGGGTGAAGTCATTTTTTATTGTCCGCTCCCTGATGTCGCACCATCGATGCAGAATATCGTTATCGATTTTGCGGAGACCTGTGATGGGC